>JAWXBT010000483.1:0-2757 GCA_034440315.1 bacterium | reverse complement strand
GATTGAAAAACTGATTCATAAAATCAAATTAAATAGCTTAGTTGAAAATATATTTGATTTTCCTCCAGTCACAGTTCAAAAATGGAAAGAAGTTATTCATGAAGCAAATAAAATTGGAATAAGCCAAAATGAATTTCTTGATACATATTGTGGTTTTAGTTCGAACTATTTTACTTTCAAAGTTGGAGTTTTAGCTGTTAATCCTCGTAAAGATAGTTCATTCCAATTATTTTCTGCTGCGTTAGAATGTGTGCCAAGTGATGAGAGAATAGTTTCTCTTTTTATGCGACGAATAGTTTCTCAAGCAGTACAAGCATTATTATACAAGGAGGATTCTAGAGAATCGGATTCACAAACTCTACAACCTTACTTTATTAAAGTTTTAAATATTTATTTGTATGGAAATGCAGAAGGCAGAAAAGCTTTTTATAAAGGTGGAATTGTGGATAAGCTTGCAAATATATTTCAAGATCCCACTGGAATTGACTCAGTTGTAGATGATTTTTTTAATAGAGCTTTACAGATGTTTGATGATGGGTCTTGGATAAGATCAGCACTAGACCTTGCTGAGCAAAAGCAGGCACAGCGATTTCAAAATAAAAAAAATCAAATTTCAAGTGAAGGGTTACCGAATCTTTGCAAATATCAACTCTGCAATGACCCGATTAAGTTTATAGTTTCACGACTTGAATCAGGTATCTGCGAACTTAATGATGAAGCAAAGGTTCGTCACCTTGAATTATTAGGCAATGGAATTTCAGATTTTTCTTCTGCTTCTCCATATGATTATCATAAAGCTAGACTTGAACATAAAATAATAGAAATATTTTTAAGAAAGGAAGGAGAGAGAGATCTTAAAGGCGTGTTAGAAGCAATTGCAGAGGTTAATGATAAAACTTTGGCCCAAAAAACAAAAATTGCTTTAAACATTGCAAAGTTAATAGCAAGGATTGATATGACGGAGAGATCTAAAAGATTCCATAAGATGGTTGCACATTTTGCACATGGACAATAATTTAGATTATTTAGCTAATTACAATTGAAACTTCTGCTCCGGGAATAACTTTTAAAAGACTTTCCCTAATAAGAGATTTGGAAACTAATACTTCTTTTATAGTTTGGTTTTGATTAAACTCCAGAAATAGTTCAATATAAATCTGTCCACCCGAACGCCGGGATCTCATGCCAGCAAATCCTTTATACAAATCTTCATGAGTGACTAAGGATCTAAGAACACCAATTTGAAGAACTTCATCAAGCGATTTATCAAGGAGATCGCTAACTGATGAAGATAGCACTGCTATTGCAGAATAAAGCATAAATCCAGAAATAACTAATGAGCCTAATGGATCAATA
This sequence comes from bacterium, assembly GCA_034440315.1. Taxonomy (GTDB): domain Bacteria; phylum Bdellovibrionota_C; class UBA2361; order UBA2361; family J135; genus JAWXBT01. The sequence continues at coordinate 1,401 of JAWXBT010000483.1, read as the reverse complement.
TAAAGTGCAATATTGGTGTTAGAAAAAAAATAGCTTAAACTCAGAGAGACTAATACGACTACACTGACGAAAGTTTTGGCTCTAAATAAGCCCGCTTGTGATTTAGCAAGTGGAGAAGGTTGTCGTTGATGTAAAACAGTACTTTTAATCCAAACATAGGCATTGCCAACAATAGATAGTAAAGTAAAAAGAATACCCCAAAAAATATTACTGATACTAGCTGGTTCAATAAAACGATGAATAGCAGCAAAAAGCAGTACAACGAAAGTAAGAAGCATGGCAAGTCCAACTGTAAGACTTGCAAACTGTTCTAATTTACCAAAACCATAATTAAAATCTTTTTCACTTGGACGGGATACTCTTCTAAATACCATCCAGCTCATAAAAATGGCTATAAACTCTCCAGAACATCGTAAAAAATCTGCATAGAGTGTGATTGAATTTGATATATAAGCAACATAAAATGTCGGCACTAAGGAGATAAATCCAGTGACTAACGTAAGGTTTAGTAGTTTAGATTTTTGTTTTAAATCAGATTTAGGAATTTTTTTACTCATGAAACAGTATAATGCAATATGAGCTGTTTGAGAGCCAGATTAAAAATGTTCAATAGATAATGATGAATATAAACAACGAATCAAATTAACGTCGTTTACTTGCCTTTTTCAATGCAATACGAGCTTCCGGTGTATCTATTCTTCTCAGAGCATAAGCGGCTGCACTTTGAACTCCAATATTCTGATCATACATTAGCTCTATTAGTCTTGGGACTGCTTGATTCGAATGCGGAGCTCCCCAACTTGCAAGTCCCAAAGCAGCATCGTTTCTAATCTTAGCATCAGAGCTGTTAAGCTCTTTTAAAAGTCTTGGAATTTCATCTTTGGAATCTGCGCAAGAAATTATAAAAAGACATAAATACATCAGAAGCATCTTTCTGAGTTTATATGTAATTTTTTTATGAGGTGTCAATTTAATAATCCATCAATTAGTTTTTTGAATCTCATTCATTTTATAAACTTCTTGAGGAATTCCGGAGTAAACATTGTGCTCATCAAAGCTAAAGACTTTATCTTTTATTTGGAGACCTTGTTTCAAGGTACTAACGGGATTGTCTGATCCTAATGATTTTTGGGCTAGAAAAACAGCATAATAACCAAGATCAGAGTTTAGATACGGTTCTTTCTGAAATTTTTCTTTAAATGAAACAATAAAATCTTGGTCATATGTAGCTCTTTTCGTATAATAAAGATTTTTAAACTTAGATGTATCAAAAAGGTTGTCTCGTTTTACATCTTCTGCAATTGAGTTTGTAAGAATACCAAGATTATTTAGTCCAGCCTCAGAAAATTTACGCATTAAATTCGCTAATCCTCCTGGTTGTGCATCGATATACACAACATC
>JAWXBT010000482.1:0-2955 GCA_034440315.1 bacterium | reverse complement strand
GCTCAATGTGCATCAAAAAGGACATGGAGTCTGCGGTACGTATCCTAAAGAAATTGCTGAGGCCAAAGTGATCTCAGTTCATCAAAAAGCTCAAGAGAGCAGTTATCCCTTAAAGGCAGTTGTAGAGGAAGCATAGTAATATGATGTTTAGTACAAGATTAGCATACACGCTTGAAGCCGCAGTTAGAGAGGCGGCTGAGCGTAAAAACACTTATTTTTGTATCGAGCACCTTCTTTACGCGCTTCTCTTTGATGATGAAGTCAAAGAAATTCTATTTCATTGTGGAGCTGATACAAGCCGCTTAAAAAAGAAGCTTGAAGGATTTTTTGAAAATGAAGTTGAAAAGGCAAATAGTGGCTCTAAGGAAATTCCGATTACAAAGGATATCGAGCCATACCAAACTCCGGCTGTGCAACGTGTTTTGCAATCGGCCATAGTGCACACTCATTCTGCTGGCAAAGATGTAATCACTGGCAAAGATGTTCTTGTCGCAATTTTTTCTGAAAAAGATTGTCATGCTGTATTTTTTTTAGCCGAAGAAGGAATTAGTAAACTTGATATAGTTGAATATATTTCGCATGGTATTTCAAAAGTAGAAAATGATACCCCTCAGGATGCTAACTTTGAATCACAAGATTCGGATCTAGAAGATCAAGAAGAAGAAGAGAACTTTGAAGGTAATCAGAGTAGACCAAATACAAAAGTTTTAGATAGATATTGCGAAGATCTTACCGAACAGGCTCGAGAAGGAAAATTTGATCCAGTTATTGGTCGGGAAGACGAGATTAACAGAGCTATTAAAACTCTTAGTCGTCGTCAGAAAAATAACCCCTTATTTTTAGGGGATCCTGGTGTTGGTAAAACAGCGATTGCTCATGGGTTGGCTCAAAAAATTGTGCGCGGCGAAGTCCCGGAAAATCTCATAGATGCTAAGTTGTTCAGTCTTGATGTAGGTAGCCTAATTGCTGGAACAAAATTTAGAGGAGAGTTTGAAGAGAGGCTAAAAGCAGTGGTTAAAGAGCTTGCCTCTATTCCAAATTCAATTGTGTTCATCGATGAGATTCATACCATTGTTGGAGCAGGTGCAACCGGCACTGGAAGTATGGACGCTGCAAATTTATTAAAACCAGCTTTAGCAGCAGGCAAAATAAAATGTATTGGTAGTACTACTTATGAAGATTATAAAAAAAGTTTTGAAAAAGATCGGGCCCTCAGTAGAAGATTTTCAACCATAGAATTAAAAGAGCCAACAGTGGAACAGACTGTCAAGATTTTGCGCGGTAACAAAGGGGGATTTGAAAAACATCATAAGGTTAAATATACAGATTCTGCATTGAAAAGTGCCGCAGAATTATCAGCCAAATATATAACAGATCGGCATCTTCCTGATAAGGCCATTGATGTCATTGATGAAGCTGGTGCTGCGAATAATTTTCTTTCTGCCGCGAACAGAAAAAAAACAATCTCTTCTTCTGATATTGAGAAGGTTATTTCAATAATTGCTAAGGTTCCTGTTAGAAGTGTTAGTAGTTCAGATCAAGAACGGCTTAAAAATTTAAACCAAGATTTGAAAAAAGTAATTTTTGGTCAAGATTTGGCTATCGAAACTATTGTAAAATCAATTAAACGCAAACGAGCGAATATTGGACTTGAAGAAAAGCCTGTAGGTTGCTTTCTTTTCGCCGGACCAACTGGCGTGGGCAAAACAGAGTTGGCAAAACAGCTAGCCTTTCATTTAAGTGTACCATTTCATCGCTATGACATGAGCGAATATATGGAGAAGCATACAGTAGCCAAGTTTATTGGCTCTCCTCCAGGATATGTTGGATATGATGAGGGCGGACAACTGACAGATCTAGTTAGAAAGCAACCCTATGCAGTTCTCTTACTCGATGAAATTGAAAAAGCTCATGAAGATATTTTCAATATTCTCTTGCAAGTCATGGATACAGCCACTCTTACAGATTCACATGGCAAGAAAGCTGACTTTAGAAACATAGTTCTTATAATGACAACAAATGCTGGTTCAGCCGCCGCAAAAACTGTTGGGTTTGGAAGATCCGAATCCGGAGATAGTCGAGATAGAGAGATCAAAAAGCTTTTCAAACCAGAATTTAGAAATAGATTAGATGAGATTGTTGAATTCGCGCCTCTACAACAAGAAGTAATGGAACAGATTGTTGATAGAAATCTTAAAGAATTGGAGAGTCAATTAAAAACTAAGAAAATTTCATTTGATCTTTCTAAAGAAGCCAGAGCCTGGCTTGCTAAAAACGGTTTTAATGTCGAGCTTGGTGCACGACCAATGGCAAGACTGATTCAAAAAGAAATTAAAGATCCTTTGACTGATGAGATATTATTCGGCAAGCTTAAAAATGGTGGAATTATTAAAGTTGTTCTTCTGAAAGATAAAATTTCTTTGAAGATCGAAGAACGCTAAAGGCAGCTTTTTGAAGAATCGAGAAAATCCCTGGAAAACCCTTTCTTCAAGGCTTATTTATCAAAATCCTTGGATTCAATTGCGAGAAGATAAAGTCATTCGACCAGATGGCTTGGATGGTATTTATAGCGTTGTTGATACGCGTATTGCAGTGGGGATAGTGGCGGTAACTCCCCAAAATGAAATTTACCTTGTGGGACAGTGGCGCTATCCACTTAATGCCTACTCATGGGAAATAATAGAAGGAGGTAGCGATTCTGGTGAAGATCCGAGTGCAACTGCGCATCGAGAGCTTAGAGAGGAAGCGGGATTGATTGCTGGGAAGTTAGAAATATTCGGTCCAGATGTCCATCTTAGTAATTGCTTTACTTCCGAGAGAGCAGTTTTTTATTTAGCGCAAGATCTAAAATTAACGGAAGCTGAGCCAGAAGGAACAGAAGTTCTAGAAGTGCGCAAGGTCAAATTTGAAGAGGTTTTTACCATGGTTGAGAGAGGGGAAATCACAGATGCAATG
>JAWXBT010000481.1:0-2526 GCA_034440315.1 bacterium | reverse complement strand
GGCGAGTATTATGTGAGAGCTAATTATTACTATGGCTATATGTGCTATACCACCAATGATTTTAATTGTGCCCTAAAGAGTTTTGAAAAAATAAAAGACGAAAATTACGAATCAATACCCATCTTCATTGCACAAATGTATTATGCTAAAGGAGAATACCAAAAAGCCATTGATTATAGCAACAAAATTACAAAGGAAAAATACGTCAACGATTTAAACCTTATTAAAGGAAAATCAAGTTTTCAATTGGGTAAATATTCAGAAGCCTATAAATATTTCAGCAAATGTGATATTGCCAACTTAAAAACAACGGATGAAGAGCGCTACGAAATCGGTTTTACTGCCTATACCGAGAAACATTACGAAGAGGCTAATATTCAATTCGTTAAGCTTTCTGCGTTAGATTCTCCCTTAGGGCAAATTTCAAATTTTTACCTTGGACAATCTTTTCTAAAGTTAATTAAAAAACAAAATGCATTCAATGCGTTTGCAGAAGCAAAACGTTTGGATCACAACAAGGAAGTGAAAGAGTCAGCCCACTTTAATTACGCAAAACTTGCGGTTGAACTTGGTTATTCCAGCATTGCTCTCAAAGCCATACAAGATTTTATTACTGAGTTTCCTCAGTCTGAATATAATGATGATGCCAAGGGATTACTCGCTGAGTTATTTTTACAAACTAAGAATTACAAACAGGCTTGTGAGATACTTTCTGAATTAAAATCTTACAACGCCCAGAGCAAAGTTGCCTTTCAAATGGTACATTTTCATAGAGCGGAAGAATTGTATCTCAATCTGGATTTCAAAGAATCGGAAGCGTATTTTAAAAAATCATTAAAATTTGTTCCTGACAAAAAGTTAGAAGGGGAAGCTTTGTATTGGTTGGGAGAATTGGCTTATAAAAACGCCAAATATGAAGAAGCAGTAAATTACTACAATCGATTTTTAAACATCAATGAGGCTGCAAAGAGTGCTCTTTATGCCAATTCCTATTATAATATCGGCTATTGTTATTACCTCGAAAAGAATTACACCCAGGCTATTAATTTTTTCAAGAAATTTAAAGACGAAAGCAGCTATGTTCCTTCCAATTCAGATCGCTACATCGATAATATGCTTCGTCTCGCTGATTGTTACTTTTTAGTGAGACAATATGAAAAAGCTACTGAAAGCTATGGTTATGTAAGCAGTAAAAAAGTGAATGAGAGCGACTATGCAACGTTTCAACAAGGTATTATTTATGGTTTGCTTGATAAAAGTGACTTGAAAATTGCGACCTTAAGAAATATTCCTCTTTACTACCCAAAAAGCAAATATATTGATGATGCCCTTTATGAATTAGGAGCTGAATATCTTGAAGATGAAAATTATTCAATTGCAGAAGGTTTCTTTAAAAAGATAATTAATGAACATCCGTTAAGTTCTCACCTTGCAAACGCATACCTCAAATTAGGATTGGTAAGTTATAATCAAAAAAAGGAAAATGAAGCAATTGGATATTATAAAGAGGTTGTGAAACGCTTTCCAAAAACAGCAGAATTTGAAGTGGCGCTCAATGCCCTCGAAATCATTTTTGTTCAAAGTGGACGTGGGGCAGAGTTTCTTAAAATTGAAGGGGCACAAGTTCGTCTCTCTTATCAAGATTCAATATTATACGAATCAGCCATCAGCAGTTACAAGAAATCAAATTGCCCTGAAGCTATTACCGGATTCAAAACCTATTTAAACAAGTTTGGAGTGAATGCCTTCTTTTACATTCCTGCTAATTTTATGCTTGGAGAATGTGAGTATAAAGCCAAAAGCTATGATGAAGCCTTGCCAAATTTAAAGATAGTTGCTGATGCCGGCCGCACAGAATATACTGAAGTTGCGGCATTACATGTTGCACGAATATTTTATTTAAAAAAGGATTGTAATAATGCCTTGGCTTACTATGCCATTCTGAATAAAAGTGCTACAAGCAAAGAAACAACCATCGAATCTTTGGTGGGTTTGATGCGTTGTCACTATAAAAATGGAAATTATGCGGAAGCAAAAAAGTATGCCATTGAAGTATTACCTCAAAGCAATGTGCCAAAAGACGTTTTGGTAGAAGCCAATATGAATCTCGGACGCATTGCCATGACGGATAAAAACTGGAGAACAGCCCAATTTCACTTTAATTATGTGTTAAAGGAAAATAAGGCATCACTCGGTGCAGAAGCTCTTTATAACAAAGGTGAAATTGCCTACAATCTTGCAAAGAGAGATTCTTGTAAGAAAATAATTTTCAAACTCAATGATGATTTTACATCCTATGAATACTGGGTGGTTAAAGGATTTATCCTTCTAAGTGATATTTACAGGGATGAGAAAGATTATTTTCAAGCCAGAGCAACATTACAAAGCATCATAGATAATTACGAAGGTGCCGAATTACTAGCTGTTGCCAAACGCAAACTTGAAGAAATCAATGCACTCGATAAAGAACCCACTCCAGGTTTGAATGAAGACGAGGAGGAGAAGTAGTGTTGAAGACGTAAGTCT
>JAWXBT010000480.1:0-2882 GCA_034440315.1 bacterium | reverse complement strand
ATATTACTCCGGGTTGATCGCCGCCAGTTAAGGTATAAATAACTCCGGCTTCGTCTGCTTTCCTTTTAAGAATGGCTCCTACTGTTCCGTCAAGTTCCACATTCATGGAGACAATATGTTTTTTGTTTTTTATAGCTTCTAGAGCAACAGTAGCTCCAAATTCAACTGCACCGGTCATATCGACTATGACATCAATATTTTTGGACTGACATAAAATTGAGAAATTACCTGTGACAGCCGATTTATTAGATTTAACAGAGTCATCCAATTCTTTGACTGTTTCGACTTCAGATGAATTCTTAATTCCAGCAAAAGCATAATTTTCTTTGGCGTTTTTTATGGTTCGATTTGAAATCGCTACAATTTTCATTCCTGGAGTTCGATTTATTATCTGATCAACTAGACCTTTGGACATAAAGCCTGCACCAACAATTCCAACTCTAATTGGGTTGCTTGTTTTTTCTAGTTTTTCTAAAGCTTTGTCAATAATAATCATTACTTAGTCTCCTCAAATTTTGGATGATTGGCATCTTTTTTAGAAATCACAACCGGCTCGATTGGCCATTCAATTGCAAACAATTGATCGTTATATCTGACCCCCGTATCAGCATCCGGAGTGTAAACCTGTGTAACCATGTAGTTTATTTCCGTACTATCTTCCAGTGTTATGTAACCGTGTGCAAAACCTTTGGGAATGAAAAGTGCACGACGGTTTTCTTCTGTTAATTCAACACCAACCCATTGTTTGTAAGTTGGAGAGTCTCTTCTTAAATCAATAATTACATCAAAAAGAGAACCTTTAGTGCAACGGACTAATTTATCTTCTTCGTAAGGAGATTTTTGGAAATGCATTCCCCGCAGAGTCCCTTTTTTATAATTGAAAGATAAGTTTGCCTGGACAAATTTGCTTTCTAGACCATGTTTCTTAAAGCCGTCAACACAAAAAGTTCTGGCGAAAATACCACGCTCATCTTCATGTTTTTCGATGTCTATTATGTAAGCGCCCTCTAATTTTGTTTTTGTGAATATCATTTTATTTCCCCTGGTATTGATTAATTTGATTGATACTAAATTCATCCATTTTTTCCTTCGAATAAAAAGCTGTGTACCAATCGGCTGTGAATTTAACTGCTTTAGTAATTTTTAGCTTGCCTTGCCAGTTAAGTTTTCTTTTAGCTTTCGAGCTATCCAGAAGAAGTAAACCAGCCTCGTGAGGATGTTTACCGTTTGATTTTTTGATAGTAAATTTCTTATCGAGTGATTTATTGAGTTCTGCTAATACATCTTTAACCGGTACTACTTCGTCGTTTTCGGGACCGAAGTTGAAAGCTTCTGCGAACTCTGGACCTTTAGTCCAAAGTTTTTCGGCTAAAGTTATATAACCGAAAAGCGGATCTAGAACATGTTGCCATGGTCTGACGGAGTCTGGATTTCTGATTTCTAGGTTTTTGTTTTCAAAAACTGATCTGATGACGTCGGGGATTAATCTGTCCTCACTCCAGTCCCCTCCTCCAATGACGTTTCCAGCTCTCGTTGATGATACCTGGACTGAATAACCTTTTGAGGTTTTGAAGAAAGAATTTCTGTATGAAGATATAATTAACTCTGCACAAGCTTTGCTTGAAGAGTATGGATCATATCCACCTAAGCGGTCTTTCTCGCGATATGGCCAAACCCATTCGTTATTCTCGTAACATTTATCTGTAGTGATACAAACAACAACTTTAACGCTTTTTTCACTTCTAACAGCTTCTAAAACATTTGCAGTTCCGATTACATTAGTTTCGTAAGTTTCGATTGGATTTTGATAAGATTTTCTAACCAAAGGCTGGGCAGCAAGATGAAAGACAATTTCAGGTTTGTATTTTTTTACAACTTGTTTAACTGTTTTTAAATCTCTTATGTCGCCAAGAATAGAGGTTACTTTTTTATCTAAGCCTACGGATTGATAAAAACTTGGTTTTGTTCCAGGTTTTAATGCGAGACCGATGACTTTGGCACCTTTTTGATTAAGTATCAAAGAAAGCCAGCCGCCTTTAAAGCCGGTGTGACCTGTGATGAGTACCTTTTTGTTTTTCCAATTCATATATTATTCCCATACTTTCCATGGTGCTTTTCCTGCATTCCATAAACTTTCTAGTAAATTCTTATCCCTTAATGTGTCCATACATTGCCAAAAGCCGTTGTGGAAATAGGCTTGTAATTTGCCCATTTGAGCGATTGTTTTCATTGGGCCCTGTTCAAAAACGGTTTGATCGTCTTCGATCAGATCCAACATTTTAGGATCAACAATCATAAAACCGCCGTTAATCCAACCGCCGTCATTTTGATCTTTTTCCCTAAAGCCTGAAACTTTTGGACTACCGCCTTTAAAGCTTAAGACACCGAATCTACCTCCGGGTTGGACTGCGGTAACTGTTGCTAAATTTTTATTTGTGTTGTGCGCCTCAATAAGCTTAGATACATCAACATCTGAAACTCCATCCCCGTAAGTTAGTAAGAAGGTTTCGTTACCTAAATAAGCTTGGGCTTTTTTAATTCTTCCACCAGTCATGGTGTTTTCTCCAGTTTCCAGCAGAGTTACTTTCCAGTTTTCAGCACCGTTTTTATGAATTAAGTTTGAATGTGTAGCTAAATCGAAGGTAATATCGGCTTTATAAAGATGATAATTTGCGAAGAAATCTTTAATCATATGAGACTTATATCCACAAAGAATTACGAAATCATTGATTCCGTAATGGGATAGATGCTTCATGATATGCCAGAGAATCGGCTTGCCACCGATTTCCACCATTGGTTTGGGGCGAATTCCTGACTCTTCTGAAATGCGGGTTCCGAATCCCCCAGCTAAAATTACTGCTTTCATTATCTTATAGTTATAT
>JAWXBT010000479.1:0-3510 GCA_034440315.1 bacterium | reverse complement strand
TCCTAAGATAATAGGATCGTAAACAGGATGATTTAATAATTTTAAAAGAATAATTGAACTAGCTATTTAATGAAGGAGGAGCTCTGCTATCGAAATAATTATTTGGAATACTTGAAAAAACAAAATTAGGAAGAAACGATGATTCGAGGTTCGTTAAAAGCTCAGCTGGAATGGTTGTAATACTTGGCAATCCCGCGCCGGAAACTTTAATACTAAAATCACAAATAGAGCACTCATTTGCAACAGATAAGCCACTTTCATGATGATGAACCTGAGATCTAGAAAGTAGAACTGCCCCTAAAAGAAGAATAGAAAATAGTATTTTAGGGAATCTAGACAAAGACATTTCGAATTAGTATCACAACAATCTATTCTTTATCAAGTATAGTACTTTTCAGAAGTCTTTGCCGAATGAAATGAGGTAAAGATTCTAGAAAAGACTATATCCGCCGTAGCTTTAGCGTAGGCGGATCATCGAATATCGGAAAGGACTTTTGAAATTCACTATAGATTACAAATTTATTTGTTCTTTTATAACTCTTTCAAGAACGTGCTCAACAACCCCTTGGACAAGATTTGATTCGACTTAGTTCAGTAAGATCAGGGCAAAGGTACTGTTTGAATATTTAATTTACTTAATCCAGCTTTTCTAACTTCATCTATCAATGTGATAACACTTTGAAATTCTGCTTTTGCATCTGAATTTAAAAATACACTGGTTTCCTTAGTTAATTTCCCTATTCGAATTTGTATATCTTGTAGAGACAATTTCTCTTGATTAAAAAGATAATCGCCATTTGCATTAACTGTAATGATCACAGTATCGCTTCGATCTTCAGTATTACCTGTCGCTGCTTTGGGTAGTTGAACCGATATAGAATTATTTTGAACCATCGACAACGAAACCATTACGAAGGTTGCCAGCAAGAAGAAAATAATATCAATCAAAGGAATGATTTCGATTCGAGCTTTCTTTCTTCTTCTAATAGAGGATTCAATTTGCATTAATTAGCCTTCGGAAACTCTTTTAATAGGATTTCAAGTTTTGTCGCAGCTTCCTCAATTTCACTTCGTGCTTTCTCTGCCAAAGAAGAAAAAAAGTTAAAAGGTACTAGAGCTATAATTGCTATAGTTAAACCAAAGGCAGTTGCAATTAAAGCTTCGGCAATCCCTCCAGTTATTTGAGTTGGAGCTCCTAATTGTTGATCTCCAAGTAAACTAAAGGATCTAATCATTCCAGTCACCGTTCCTAAAAGTCCAAGCAGTGGTGCAAGAGTAATGGTTGTGTCCAACACTCCCAAGCCTCTTTCAAAATTCTTTAATTCAATTTTTGCCTGACTAATAAGTGCACTAGTCAAAGATTCTTTTCGATACTTTAAACCATTAGCCAAAACTCTTACTATATAATTTTGAGACTTTTCAAAGTGAGAGCCGGGACTAAGATCTCCTTTTTCTACCTTTGAGATCAATTCATAATAATCCTTGGGTGAATTTGTCCTTTTGTACATTAAGTAGAACCATAATCTATCAAAAACTACAGCTATTGTGAGAATTGAAGTGACTAAAAGTGGCCACATGATTGGACCACCACGTTGAAATATTTCGTTCATATCGAAAGTAACTCCTTAAATTTTTCAACTTCTAATTTTGCAGTTTCGGTATCTTTTAAATGTGGGGTCTCTAGTATCATTGGAATACCAATCAGTTCAGGATGATTAACAAAAGCTTTTAAACCTTCCCATCCAATAGAACCTCCACCAATATTTTCATGCCTATCTTTTTTTGAATTATAATCAACCTTACTATCGTTTATATGAATGCAGCCAATGTTTTCAAAACTAAAATTATTTTTTATCGACTCAATTACAACTTCAAGATTTTCAATTAAATTATAGCCACTGGCCCACATGTGCTGAGTATCTAGTGCAAAACCGAGACGCTTTGGATAACCAGCAAGCTTGAATATATTTGCAAGTTGTTCCATTTTCGAACCAATTACCTTACCACTTCCAGCCGCCACCTCCATCAATAATCTAGCACCACCTGGAGACTGATCTAGGACCCACTTAATGCCTTCTGCAACTTGAGCAAACCCAACATTCTCATCTTCTTGATCTTTTAAGCTTCCAACATGCACAATCACTCCATCTGCACCAATCTTAGACGCAAGTTCCAAGTAGTGAACAAGAGAGATCTTAGATAAATGAAATTTTGAAGGATCTGGATTAGCTAAATTAATAAGATAGATTGCATGAAAGAATACTTTCTCAACTTTACTAGTCTTTTTCTCAATTAAATATTTATCTTCAAAACCGGAAGTATATGGTTTCGAATTCCACTTCTGAGGAGGAGATGGATGAAGTTGAATAGCATTTACGCCTAGAAAATCGCCATTCTTAAGAGAATTTTCAAGACCTCCAGATGATGAAACATGACAGCCAAAATACCTTTTCACTTTAACGCTCCATGATTTTTGCAAGGCTACCAAGAACCGAACCTTCCTCTTTTTGAGTTCCTCCGACACGAGGCATATTTTGATAGATTCGATCAGCTAATCGGCTAAAAGGAAGGGATTGCAGCCAAACGGTTCCACTGCCTGCAAGGGTAGCCATAAATAGTCCTTCACCACCAAAAAACATCGATTTCAAATTACCTGCTCTTTGAATTGAATACTCAATGCCTGAGGTAAAACCAACAATACAACCTGTATCGATCATCAATTTGTCGTTACTAAGTTTCTTTTCTATAACTGATCCACCTGCATGCACAAAAGCATGGCCATCTCCTATAATCTTTTGCAATACAAAACCTTCACCACCAAAAAGCCCCGTTCCAAATTTTTGAGTGAAAGTAATTGAAAGTTTCGTACCAAATGCGGCACATAGAAACCCATCTTTTTGACAAGTTATACCATCTGGATAAAGAGACATATCCAGAGCTGTTATCTTTCCAGGATACGGGGCACCGAAGGCAACTTTTCTTTTTACGGAAGCTCGATTTGTAAAATGTGTTAAGAATAGAGATTCACCTGCTAGAATCCTTTTTCCAGCACCCATCAGTTTATCAAAAATTCCGTTTGATACACCTGAGCCATCTCCCATCTTAGCTTCAAATTGAATTCCATCTTCCATGTACATCATCGCTCCAGCTTCAGCGACAATCGTTTCACCAGAATCTAGCTCAACTTCAACAAACTGAAGATCCTCCCCTACTACTTTGTAATCGACTTGATGGCATATTCTCTTTGTTAGATTTTCACTCATGATAGCACCTTGGATGCAATTATATTGATTATGTTATTCTAGGGTCTATTGCAAAACTAACAGAACACCAGACGCTTACAAAGTTTTTACAGCATCTATCTAAATATTTTTTGTATTAGTATTGAGAGGCAAATTGAAGAAAGCTACGAGAAGAATTACCCTAACAGAGCTTAGTTTTTCTTAAAGTAAACTCGATGAGTTCTAATGTAAAACTAAGCTCTGGTAGGATTTAAGCAAGGAAAGAATT
>JAWXBT010000478.1:0-13752 GCA_034440315.1 bacterium | reverse complement strand
TTATTAATATTATCGGCAAGTTGAGCAATGGAATTGATAGCAAATACTGTTTTTTAGGAAAAAACCTATATTTTTAGGGTTTTAGAAGGAAATATATAAGGCTTTTTTTGACGAAATTTTTCAAAAACACAAAAAACCTCTTTGGTTATGATACCTTGACACTTACTAGCCAACTAACTAAGTTGAGCCCCTGGTTTGGGCTCGTAGCTTCCCCCTCGGCTAAAGCTTCGGGGGGACGAGCAGTGATTTTTTGTTTTGTATTGTGGGCTCGTAGCTCAGGTGGTTAGAGTGCACGCCTGATAAGCGTGAGGTCGGAAGTTCAACTCTTCCCGGGCCCACCATTCGACTCGCTCCTTTGGAGCTCGCTCACGGCAGGCCGTCTCATGGCGAGGCGAATGCCCTGAGAGAACGAAGTGAGTCGAAGGGCTTTTTACATTTTGTAGTTTCCCGTGGGGCTGTAACTCAGCTGGGAGAGTGCTAGCTTTGCAAGCTAGATGTCAGGGGTTCGATCCCCCTCAGCTCCACCATTCGATTCGCTCGCGAATAGCCAGCCATCGATTCGACTCAACTGTTCTTTTCTAATTAATTCAACTTTATTTTTTATAGTACCTTTATGGTGCCTTCGAATTCTCTGCAACATTTGGGGCTTACTAAATTATTGATCGAACCAAATTCGGTTCAAGCTGTCCATTTTGATCTTGATGGATTGCTTGCCGATACTATGCCAGTAATCGTTGCTTCATTTCAGCAAGCTTCCTTCGATTTAAAAGGGATTGAGCTCGAGCGAGGTTACTTAGAGAGAGCCGCCGGGCTTAATGATCTCTCTTTTTCTGCACAGTTAAGAAGAGAAATCTGTGCAGATTTTCCTTATCAAGAAGTTCGAGATCTACAAGATAAACTTATGTGGGAAAGATTTGATCGTGACGGGGTTAGTCTAAAACCCGGAGTTTTAGAATTATTAGAACTATTAAAGGGATATTCTGTTCCAATTACTGTCGGCTCTGGCGGAAGACAAGATGCTACTGAGCATAAGTTAAGAGCAGCAGGAATAGATCAACGATTTGATTGTATACTTGGTGGTGATGGAGTACGTCGGGGTAAGCCGGATCCACACACATGGCTGCGTCTTAAAAATAGATTAGAGCAGTTTGGACTTGTTCCTCGAAATGCGCCAAGATCTTCACATCTAGTTTTTGGTGATGCCGAAAAAGATATTATTTCTGCAAGAAGGGGACAGATGCCTTCTGGTTATGTACCTGATATACACTTTGATCCGACGGTTGCGGATCTAGCTAGCTTTTCCTTTGCCTCATTAAAGGAAGCTTTAAAAACTGTTGAGTCATTATTACTAAAAGCAGCCTAAATTCTTCGACCTTTAGAAGCCGCAATCTTTAGTATATAATAAACTCCGATGGGTTTAGAGAAAGAAAGATACTTATTAGGCATAGCTGGAGCTTCGGGGAGTGGTAAAACATTCCTCGCTAGTAAATTCAAAGAAATTATAGGCAAAGATTTCGTTGAGATTGTAACTGTTGATTCTTATTATAAACAGCAAGATCATCTTTCACTAGAAGAACGTGCAAATGTTAATTACGATCACCCAGATTCTTTAGATCTTGAACTTTTAACTAGTCATTTAAAAGAATTAAAGAGTGGCCATGAAGTTAATGTGCCGGTATATGACTTTGCATTGCATAACCGTTCCAAAAATGTAGTCACCGTTAGCCCCAAAAAATGTTTAATTGTTGAAGGCATTCTTACTTTTCATAATGAAAGTGTTCGATCTTTACTAAACTATAAAATATTTGTTGATACTCCAACTGAATTATGTTTTGAGAGAAGGATGGCACGAGATATCGTCGAAAGAGGTAGAACAAAAGAGTCCGTTGTGAGTCAATGGCATGACACGGTCCTTCCTATGTTTAAAAAATATTGTTCTATCTGTATTAATTTTGCTGATATGACATGCCTCGGAGATTCTTCAGACTTTGAATTTATAACAGCACTTTCAAAACAGATTTTTTCTAAAAAAGATTAATTTATGAAATCTAAAATCCATAATCTTAGCATCACGCCATCTTTAATAGGTGAGTGCATGGCAGAATTAAGAGATATAGAACTTCAAAAATCTCGTCTTTTGTTTCGTAAAAATCTTGAAAGACTTGGTCAGATGATGGCTTTCGAATTAAGTAAAAGCCTCAACTATGTAAATAAATCAGTTCAAACCCCTCTTGGTGTAGCGGAATGTCAAGTTTTAAAAGATCAACCAATCGTTGCCACTATTTTGAGAGCCGGATTACCAATGCATGCCGGTTTTTTAGATTTTTTTGATAAAGCTGATAATTGCTTTGCTTCAGCCTATCGCAAACATAATAAAGATGGATCTTTTAGTATTGAGCTTGGATATCATGCTCATCCCTCACTGCAGGACCGAACTCTGATACTGATTGATCCAATGCTGGCAACTGGAAAATCGATGGTTGAGGTTTATAAATTATTAACCCGTACAGAAAAACCTTGTCAGGTACATGTTGTTTCCGCCGTCGCAAGCCAAGAAGGGTTGGATTATATATCTAGAACTATGCCCGAAGCAGAGATTTGGGTAGCAAGCATTGACCAAAGACTTGATTCACATTTCTATATTATTCCTGGCTTAGGAGATGCTGGAGATTTAGCATTTGGAGAAAAGGAACAGGGTTAACTCCATTGCAAATAAGAATTTATTTCTCTAAAAAAGTAATCTCCCCTTGCCAGGCAGATTCAGGCGGAGTTTTCTTAAAAGATTCGATCTGATTTAGATAAAATTCAGCAGCTTTTTTAAAAGGCTCATATTTCAAAGCAATCTCAGAAAATAACGAAGTAGACTCTGACCAATTTTTATTTTTAAAAGTATTTAAGGCTTGTTCCCAGTAAGTTCTCAGGCTTTCCGATAATGAGCTTTCTAACAGTATATATAACTTAATTGCTTCATCTTTACCCGAAACCTTGATTGATCCAATTGAAAGTGTGTTAAAATTTCCTGAAATTTCTTTTTTAAGATCGTCTGTAATTAAGATCTGAGTTCCAAAGTATTTATTAATACCCTCAATTCTAGAAGCCAAATTTACAGAGTCCCCAATGGCTGTGTAATCAAATCTTTTTGCAGAGCCTAAATTCCCCACAACCATTGGACCAGTGTGAATGCCGATTCGGGTGTTTAATGCTGGGAAACGTCCTGAATTATTAAAACGTCTGACTTCTTCCTGTATTGCAATGGCAGTCAAGCAGGCTTTTTCAGCATGATTATTCATTTTTACGGGAGCACCCCATATAACAAATACAGCATCACCAATAAACTTAATTAGTGTTCCGTCATTCTTAAAAACAACATCCATGACTTCAGTAAAATAGGCATTTAGCATAGCGGAAACTTTTTCCGGAGCCATGCTTTCTGAAAGTGAGGTAAACCCTTGAATGTCAGTGAACATTGCAGTAGCCCAAACTTTTTCACCACCTAGACGTAAAGATTTTTGATTTGCTGAAACTTCCTTCGCCATTTGAGGAGAGAGATATAGTTCGAAGGCACTAACCATTTTTAGTTCTGCTTGACGAGTGACGAAGTAGTAATAAAGAACACTCGTTAGTAGTGAAAAAGGCAGGATTGTTCCGACCAAAAGAAGGCCAGGAAAAAAGAAATTATTTATATAAGAAATATATGAGATTGAACTCCATCCAAAAATCGTAATAAAAAATCCAATCATTCCCCAGAGTGGTCGTAAGGCAAAAATAGAGGTAGTGATAAGAAGAGAGATCAAGGAGAGCCCAAGGAATTCTTTCCATTTGGGGGCTCTTTTAATCCAATCATTATGAATTAGATTTAGGGCAGAAGTAGCATGAATTTCTGTGCCAAAAATTCTACCAAAAGGAGTCATGAAAACATCTTTTTGTGATGGTCCAATATCAGTTTGCAAAACTAATCCTACAAAAACAATTTTATCCTTGAGAATATTCGCTGGTATTGGTTTATCTGGATCGATTATTTGGTAATAATTAACGTAAGGTATTGTGCCGGCAGGGCCATAATATTTAATGAAATCCCTTGGTCCAGGCAGGACAGATTTAGATGATTGAATTTCGGCGCCTGCTTCTGAAAGAGTTAAATAACCTTTTGTCTGAGATGATCGTTGAGTGAGAAATCTTCGAACAAATCCGTGATCTTCTGGAAACCCAATAAGTCCCAATTCTGAAGCATTTGCTAAGAAAGGTTTGTACGGTAAAAGCATCTCTTCCAGTTTGAAAGAACCGCTTGCTGATGAAAAGTCACGAATCAAAGAATCAGCTCCAAGAATTGTTTGAACTTTACCAAAAGCAGTTGCAAGATCTTGATCGGTTTTTTTATCGTCACTCGAATCAATAAAAAGCACATCAAAAATTACACGCTTTACTTTTGCCTCTTCAAGTTTTTTTAATAGCGAAACATGCACTTTTCTTGGCCAGGCTTGATTCAATGGAATGTTTAAGTTTTTATAGCTGGCTTCATCCATTGTTACTAAAAGAGTTTCTTCTGGGGGTGTGCGCGATCCGCTAAGCAGAGCCCAGATATCCATAGATTTTGGTTCAATTCTCTCACCCAAGCTGGAGTTGAATAAAAAGAGATGAATTAGAGTAAAAATCAAACCAAGAAGAAATGAGATGAGCCAGCGTTTCATAAGCTTAGTTTAGAAAAAAATTGATTGCTATAACAGGGTAAACGTTTCAAAATAACTCTTCCTTCTTCTATGGCTTGTCATATCAGGGAGTTTTTATGAGAAATCAGATTTTATCAGCATTTTCTCTACTGCTGATCGCTGGCTGTAGTGGAAATGGTGAGAATGAAAAGGCCACCTTACCTGGTACTTGGGATGTTCGTTATAATTTTTCAACAGATGATTGTCAGCTCGTAACTCCTGGGCTAATAGGGTTTGTTCAAGAGCACACCATAATAGAAGATCAAGGCGAGAACTCATTTTTAATCACATCATCTGATAGTCTTATCGTTGATACTCCAATAGTAGAAAATGAGTTAGGTATTTTTGTTTCTGAACAATCTAATAGTGGAGATATTTTTGGTGATGGATCTAATTGTACTCAAGCAACAAGAATTAGTTATCAAGATCTAAAGAAAACATCTGCAACCACGCTACTCTCTTATTCAATTGATTGCGGAGCTTCATTTTTCTGCGTATCTGAAGCAATCGGTGAATCAACGAAAAGAAATAACTAATCTAAACTAAATTCAGCAGTAACAGGACTCTCGTTCGAAGTGGATTGGACTTTTACCCCAGCTAATTTGAGCTTTGCTTTTTTTTCTTGAATTTCGTTTGCTTTACCAGGTAGCTTTTTAAGTGCTGCAATCTGTGCATTAAGAGTGGCAGCTTTCTTTGCTTTTTTAGCAGCTTTAACAGCAGTAACAATTTTAACATTGTAAGTTGCTGAATAAGTTCCTGCTGGCAGTTTAAAAGTAGCGCGATTATTCTTTGATACGGATTTTTTAATTTTGTTATCTGAAGATCTCTTTACAGTAGTCTCATATCTAATTTGAGGGGTTTTATTTACAAGTGCTAGAAAAGGAGCTGCTGCAGGGCTGGTAGGTAATATTGCTTTAGAAAATTCTTTGCAAGTTACAGTTACTTCGTTGATCGAATCGTTTACTTCAAATTCCGGAGCATCATCAATTGTTGTATCCGGAGTAAAAGGCGGCGGATCGGCAAGAACAAAATAGTTAGGCAGTGAGAGATCCCCGGAAGAATTAGATATTACAGTAGTGGGGATAGAGGAAACACCAACAGTAAATTTTAGCAATGATCCAGTATTATTGACCCAATAAATTACTGGATCAGCACCAGAAGTATCCAATTCAATACCATTTGGGTTCACATTGGCCACTATTATATCTGGTGTGGCAGAGGATCCATCTAAGTTTGCTCTTTCAATCTGACTTGCTGATTCATCGATCCAATAAACATGACCGTTTACAGTATCAAGAGCAACATCGGGTACGTTTCCAAAAGATATATTTGATACGATTCCTGTAACGTTACCACCATCTAAGTCCATAGAATTAATCTTTGAATCAAAGATGTCAGCGAAATAAACTTTTTCAGCTTTCAGATCTAAGGCTAGAGCAGTTGGACCTAATGCAGAGATACTTGTAAAGATTGTTTGAAAATTCTTTCCATCAAAATCGCAACGAGAAATTACAGAAGGAGAACTATTATTTACCCAATATAACTTCTGATTCTCTGTATCCATATCGAGAACTCCAATCTGTCCAGCATTAGCAGTAACGAGTGTTACGTTTGATCCATCAAGATCGGCTTGGAAGATCGATCCATTTGCAGAATCTCCCCAGAAAATTCGGTTATTGTCGTTATCAATAGTTATTCCACGAGGGGAATCATTTATGGCCAGAGAAACTAAAGTAGTTACGCTGGAGCCATCAATCTCAGATCTGAGAACTGCGGGAATCTGTGAATCTGTTATGTAGATGAAAGCCGGGGCGGCTAAAAGCTGAGATGGAACTAAAAACAAAGTTGTTAAATAAAATAATATTTTCATTTTTTCAATTTATATATTTAGTAAGCTTCAAAATTGCGCACTGATTTTTTCATCAAAAGATCAAGATACATCAAAGGAGTTAGAAGGCTGACTTCGTAAGGTTTTTTTGTCGATTCGTGTTTTAGCCAAGGCACGTTTTGTTTTTGTTGTTTGTATCATATTTTGTATCATAATCCGCAATGATACATTACTTGGATCTGTATTTCTGAATTCTTCTCTTAAATCAGCAAGTCTTTTATCTAGCTTATTGATGGTCCTGGTCTTTTTGATTGGACCTCGGTTAATTACAGCTAAAACTCTATATGTGACCGACCAAATAGTACTTATCGCTTGAGTATCTGAATTTGCTCCGGAGCTAGATCCAGAGGGAAGTCTAAAACTTGCTCTATTATTTTTTGAAATAACTCGTCTTTTAACACCATCGCTCCGTGTTGCAGTTGCGTCGTATCTAATTTTAGGAGTTTTGTCTACTACGGTATTCTCTGATTCTGGATAGAAAAAATCAATTGTAAATTCTTCCAAAGTTATAGCAACTTCTTTAATTCCAGGTTTTGGAGCTGGAATTATTGTATCTACTAGCGGTGTTGTTGGTATCGTTTCTTCAGGTGCAGGCGTTGGAGTAGGGCTTGAACTCGGAGTGGGAGTTGGGACTGGATCCTCAAAAATTAAAGCAATATCTGTCGGATTAGTTAATCCATCGATAGAGGTGATAAGCGCAGAATTGACACCAGTGCCAATGTTAAATGCATAGATTCTAATGGCTATTGGATCGCAATAATAGACTGTGGGTCCATTTTGTCCATCAACTATGAGCCCTTCGGGATTGATAAGAGTGTCATTCAAAATAACTTCTACAGCACTACCATTATAGTTAGCTCTGAATATGGTACGACCATCTTTATCTGACCAATATATTTTATTATCCTCTGACTCTAGTGTGATATCTGTAACTGTTCCACTTGAGGGAATATTAACTATAGTTTGAGATCCGCTGCCATCGAGATTCGCCTTCCTAATGACATCGTTTGAAGTTTCAACCCAGAAGATTTCCCCACCTTCTATATCAACTGCGATATCAACATTGTTGCCTACCTCACCAGTTCCAATTACATTTTGAATATTTGAACCATCTAAGTTTGCACTTTTAATAAATTTTGAAGAAAAACCCTCTGTATAATAAAGTTTATTATTAGGAACATCCAAAGCAATTCCATGAGGGTTGGTTGAGGATAATAATGTTTGAATACCAGTTCCGTCTAGCTTCGCAGTTTTTATTGCTCCGCCAATTCGAGTTTCAGTCCAATAAACTTGGTCATTTTGACTATCAATAGCAATACTTGTGATGTCACTAGGAGAAACAGGAATTTCATTAAGATTGCTGCCATCTAAAAGCGCGGAACGTAATATGCCTTGTTCAACTGCAAATTCAGAAAATACCATTTTCGTGAACTCTGCTTCTGCGATTGAGAAGGTCAATAATGGCACAGCAATGAAATAGGTTTTTAAGAGATGTTTAAAAGATTTCATTGCTCCCTCTAGAAATTAAAATTTACTGCAATTTCACCGGAAATATTGCTATCAACGATTTGCTCAAATCCAAGGGACTGATCAAGTACGAAATCTTTGTCAAAAAGATTGTTGCATCTAAATGTAATACTTCCTTGACGTTTAGAGAAGCGATAACCAACACCTAGATCTACAAGCCAAAATTCTGAATTGCCATCTAACTCAAAGAATCCTCCTTGACGTTCTTGGTTTCTGTATGAAGCTTCAGTAAATGCAAACCAGCCATTAGGAGAGAAGTATCGAAGAGCTAAAACTCCTTTATGAAGGTCGATATTTTGATAAATATCTGGATCCGTCAGTTCTGACATGAACCAATTGTAATCAAATGTACTTACCCAATTTTTATTAATAACTTGATAAACGTATCCACTTAGATATTCTTGATTATAGTGGTCTTCAAATCTAGCAGACAATGAATTCTCTACTGTATTTATCAAAGAGTCATAATCGAGAGAGATATTTGTGGCAATCTCATTTGAATCTTCGATTGTATCTCTATGAACTCCTTGAAGCCCAAAATAAGTATACTTTGCGGCTTTATAGTCGAAACCAACACCATAATTTCTAGATCGAGTGCCGGAGAAATCATTGTAGATCTGATTAAAGCCACCGACTAAAGTTGGTTCGATTGTTCCGGTGTCATCTAAGCCGGATTTTCTTAAAGTTTCAAAATATGCAGCTTTGAGAGTTAGTTTGGAAGTTGCATATACTGAAGCGCCAATTTTTGGATTCCATCTATTACGTGATTGCTCAGAATCTACGTATGGAGAAAATTCTGTGTTTTCGAGATCAAGATTTGAATATGTAAGACCAAGATTCAGATCGATCCATTTTGCCAAATGCAAAGTTGGGTAGATATAGATATCTTGTGAGCTAATATCAGGCTTAGATTCAGAAGGTAATCGGTATCCAATGTCAGGAAAAACACTAAGTTCATCTCCTAAAACTAGGGAGTCTTCTGTTCTTCGAGGATGGGCAAAATACGCTTCACTGCCTATGATGGTACTAATTAAATCTGTGTTATTATAGAGCTGCAGACTTAATCTAAGATCTTTTATCTGTTCCTCAGCAGCTTCTCGAATGTTTAAGAGATCCTCATATTCAAAAAGCTCAGAGCCAGAAATTATTCCCAAATTTACGGGCCGCTGATTAAAACCTCGTAAATGATCTTTAAGATTTTTATATGAAATTTGTGAAATCAATTTTGTTTCGGAAGAAAATTGATGAGTATAACCAAGATCAAATTCACGACTATCAAATAAAACATCATCCAATGCAGAGTTGTCATCATTTAGATGTCTTGCTTGATATCTTCCTTCTAAAAGAAATCTGTCTTGATAGGTTGGCTGATACTGAGCAGCCGCTCTAAATCTATGATCACGTAAATAATTATTATCTTTAGAACCATTTGAATTTGCAGATTCTACTCCTAAAAGGTAGCCAAATTTTTGTGTGCGCCCTGCAACAAATGCCGATGGCAGCAATAAATCCTCCCTTGTAGATCCTTGAAAACCAATTTGAGTTTTATGCTCAGGTCTTTCATATAGGGAATTGTATTCGCCTAAAGAAGTAGCACTGCCGGGATTATTAAAAATATTAAAGCTTAATGGTGAAAATAAGTTTGAAATATTTCTTTCCGAAAGTAAGGCATCGACTCCTTGAATAGTAGCGTAACTATCAGAGAGAAGTCTGTGTGCGGAATAATTACTATAATCACGATTAATAGATTTTATTGCTTCAACTTGTGCTGCTTTTGAAAATCCAAGGGCAGAAAATGTCTCAGCTAGTCCAGCACTTCTAACGGCGGAATCTTGATCTAGTAGTAAGCTAGATCTATAAACTGCACGATTATTATTGAGTGTTATTGAATCCTCAATTTCAACTAAAGCTGATACAACCTCATTTTTTGAGAGATTATTATATGCACGGTATAGATGAGGTGTAGGATCGTTTGGATCTAGTGCGATTGCTCGATCGTATTCATGATCTGCAAGGCCTTCTCGTAATTCTTCGTAGTAAGCTTTTCCTAGGTAACTTCGATATATAGAAACATTGGGTTCAAGGGCACAAGCGATTTCAATTGCTTTTCTACCTTCAATTAGATTTCCTTGGTTTATTTTTGAAAGTCCTAATCCAAACCAAGGCAGCCCAGAACCTGAGTTTTGATCTGTTGCTTTGCTAAAAATAATTTCGGCTTTAGCTGGTTCATATTTAATTAGTTCAAGAAAACCACTTACAGATAATAGAAGGGGATTATCAGAATTTTTTGCGTCAAGTTTTAATAATAAATTTTCAGCACCTTTGACATCACCTAAAGAAAGTAAAATTTCCGCTAAGCGAGCTTGAGCTAATTTGTTATTTGGATCTAAAATTAGAATCTTATTTAGAGAATCTCTGGAATTTTTAAGATTAAAATGTGCTTGATCGATGTAACTAGCTGCAAAAAGAGAAAAAATATCTTCTGGATTATTTTTTAATGCTTCCGTAGATAATTTTAAAGCTTCAGACTTTTGATTTTTCAGAAGTGCAATAAAAGCTTTTTCTGATTGGTAAACAGCTAGGTCTTGACCATTTGATATTTTTTTATGATTTTTCTCATATATATCGAGCTTTTTTGAAGCCGAATCAACTTTTCCAGAAGATAGAAGTTCAGAAATTTTACTTAATTCCTGACTTAAATTTGTATTTTTTGAATTGTTACTCTTTGAGTCAGAGATCTTTGGAACATAAATTGCCCATTGTACAGCATCCAATGGATTGACAAGGATGCTCTTAATGGGTGCTTCCCCTTTTTTTGTTGTAGCAGTTTCATTTGAGCGCAGAGTCTCAACACCAAATCTATTGCTAACTTCTACCGCGCCATCTAGAACAGAAATTGTTGTATTAGCGCTGGAAGCCTGAACCACAAATTCAGTGCCACGCACGGCTGCACTGACCGAGGGAGTGATGATATTGGGAAATCTTTTTGGTTCACGACTAAAGAAGAAAGCTTGACCTTTGTCTAAAACTAGATCTTTCTGATCCTCTTTTTTTGTTATTTTGAATTCAAGAACAGAGTTTTCACTTAATCTTACTAATCCGCCATCTAAGAAAAGTATACCTGCTTTACCTGCAGAATCCGTTCTTACTGATTCACCTTCACTAAAGCGGTATCCTTTATTGACATTAACCCATGACTTTGATGAGACAGATAAGACCTCTACTTTTGTACTTGCCGAAAACAGCTCTGCAATTTCCTCTGCATAAAGAGTTGAAGTAGATAGGATGAATGATGGCAGAAGGAAAATGGCAGCTATAATTATATTTTTCATGCAATATGTTCTTGATACACACTAAATTACTAAGATGCTTGATCTTAATTTAGGACTTCAAATGATTTTATTGTAGGAGTAAAGTAGTTAAATGAATCAAATTTCAGAACATCATTTTGCCATGGTGCACAGAACCGATGCTCTTTTTGATTATTATGCCTCTAAAAGCATGTCCAAAATGGGACTTAAATTATGAATGAAGATATTAATTTAAAAACTCGGTTGTTGTCCCTGAAAGTTATCTCAAACATCCTCGATGTACTAAAGGAAAAGCTGCCTGCTAATTTGTACTACCACAACTACTCTCATACTCTTGATGTAATTGATGAAGCTTTTATTTTTGCTACTGCTGATGGACTTACTGAGAGAGAAATTGAGCTGCTATTGATTGCAGCTGCATATCATGATTCTGGTTTTATAAATCTTGCTAAGGAGAATGAAGCCTTAGGTTCTGAATTAGCAGTTAAAGCTTTGCAATTAGTCGGTGGATATACTCGCCAAGAATCAGATTTAATTAAAACGATGATCTTAGATACTACCGTGCGCTCAACAAAAGTTGGGTTTAAACAAGTTCCCTCAACAGAGCTTTCGAAGTATCTCTTAGATGCAGATGTGAGTAATCTTGGAAGAGAGGATTTTTTTGAAAAAGGGGAACTTGTAAGAAAAGAGTTAGGTAATATTCCCAAAACAATTTTTTATAATCATTCCTTGTCTCTGATGAAAGTTCATCAATGGTATACCTCAGCTGCCAAGAAACTTAGACAATCACAGAAAGAAAAAAATATTGCAAAGCTTGAAACGATTAGAAATTAGTGTTGAAACTCATCACTATGTAACAACTCCCTAGCCGACTCTCTAAATTCTTCAGCTACGAATTCTTCTGGAGATCTCAATGAGGTATATAATGCTTCAACTTGTTTAAAAAGTTTTTTCTCAAGTGGCTTATTCGAAGAAAGAATAGCAGAAATTCCCATTGCTAATTGTTCAGCTTCTTCATACTGAAAATGAGGAGTATTTGCAGCTAATGAAACAATTTTTTGAAGTAGTTTTCTAGCCGTGACTGAGTTTAAAGGGTCTTTAGAAACAAGTTTTATAATTTGATTAGATAGTATCTCTTCCATTGATTTGAGAAGAGGTTGAGCTTTGCCAACTTTATATTGCTCGTGGAGTTCTTCGAGTTTTAAAGAAATTAAAGTAGCTAATTCATTATCAAGAATGGATAAGCTCTCTTTGACAACAAGTAGGGATGATAGATTTAGGCGTAACTCTCCTGGGCCATATTTATACTCTCTCTTAAGCCACTGTTTGCTAGTTAAAGAATGATGACAAGCGTAACAATTAAACAATGAAAGTTCAGGCCAAATGCCATTTTTAGTACGTTTATCTGAGGCCAAAAGTTTAACTGTTTGTATTGAGATCTGAGTTTGACCAATCAGCCAGGCTCGAATTGGTTCGTATGAAGCTTTCCTTTCTTGGTAGTCAGTATCAAGCTCCCAATGTTTGGGTTGGGTCATACTAAAAGTATCTAGCTCAAAACTTAATCTTGGATGTCCGGCTCCAATCATTTTGTGATTCACAAATTTATTATCAGTTCCAAGATGACAACTTAAGCAAAATTCACTGCGTTTTTCTAATGAGACAAGATCGCGCATGCCATTTTCGAGATTTTCATTATGTGATGTTTTTGAACTAGCATGTGATTTTAGCCAGTTTTCAGCTGCGCCATGGCATGATTCGCAAGTAACGCCATCTTCAATGGAATATTTTTCTCCACGCAAATGGCTGGGAATATTTGTTGAGTGACAGTTAAGGCATAAGGTCTCTTTAGAAGGCTCTCCAATCCCTAAATTATGGGCAATTTTTTTAGAATCCTCATTAGTTAGTATTCTCCAAGCTTTTGAATGTGCATCTTTCTTAACCCAAGTGACATATTCATTTTGAAGGATTCGACTGCCCTTTATGGGATTAACTGAACCATGACAATTTGAAGAAGAGCAAGATCCAGTGCCCAGATACTTGGAATCTTCTGAAAAAACAGAGTTTGTGACTAATAAAACAAGGATCGTATAAATTGGAAGTTTAAGAGATAATTTCATATTTAGTTATTTTGTAAATGAAAGAAGAAACAATGTCATTACCTTTTATCTTCTTTACACTGAGATTTGGGTAAGAAACTGCTAAGTATGATGATTTTTGATTGCTAGACCTCGAGCTTACCTTTATATTTCTTTGATTATAGTAACTTTCAAAAGTCTTTGCCGAAAAGCAAAGGCTTTAGAAAGTTACTATCCCCCGGAGG
>JAWXBT010000477.1:0-2527 GCA_034440315.1 bacterium | reverse complement strand
TATCTTCAGAACTTTTTTTAAACGAATTTTTTAATAGAAAATTATGATCAAAAAATTAATTCAACTATTTTTAGATGCGGTATCGAGTCTAAAAGATTTTCCACCTCTTTTATTTAGACTTGTATTAGCTTACGGTTTTTATGAGCCAGCTATGCAAAAGTTTAATAACTTTAGTTCCATTATTGAGTGGTTTGGCTCCTTAGGCATTCCCTTTCCTACCCTTAATGCCTATATGGCCGTAGCTACAGAAGTTTCTGGAGTCATACTATTGACACTGGGTTTAGCAACTCGGTTTATCTCAATTCCTTTGATCGTGGTTATGTTGGTAGCAATTAAAACAGTTCATTGGCAACATGGATTTGCGGCGGGCGATAACGGATTTGAGATCCCATTCTACTACATGCTTATGTTGATTAGCTTGATTATAACTGGAGCTGGAAAATTTAGTTTAGATTATTTTATTAAGAACAAAAATTAAGGAAGTTATGCAACTTATTTTCAAAACTGATCTTAAAGATTTAGATAAATCTGAAATCTTAATTACAACGCTTACAAAGGATGGTTTAAAAAAGATAACTTCAAAGTCCTCCACTAAAACCGAATCATTGCTATCGAAATTAAATAAATCGTACGCTGGTAGAATCTCAAGCAGACTTTCCAATTCTGATTTCGAAGGGAATTTTGGCCAAACTGTTTCATTTGATATTATAGATGTCTCTAAAAAACCACTTCGCTTAGTTATTATTGGTTGGAATTCCGAATCTAAGAATGAGTTCGAGAATGTCAATCAATATAGACAGCTAGGGGCTTTAGTACAGTCACTTTCAAAGAGAGCTCAAGTTACAACTCCAACTCTAGCAGCCGAGGACTTAGATTGGAGTAAAGATCTAAATCAAGAAGCATTTATCGAAGGTGCTCTTTTAAGTGGCTATACATATACTAAATATAAAAGTACAAAAGATAAAAAAATCCCTTCAATTCAAAAAGTATTAATTCATACTAAAAAGTTTAGTAAAAATTCTAACCATCAACTAATTAATTCATTCTGTACTGCTACATTTCTGGCAAGAGACTTAGTTAATCTGGCACCAAATGATTGTCCACCTGCAGAGCTCGTAAAAACCGCAAAGCAGATTGCTCGCAATCAACGTCTTGAAATTAAAGTTTTTAATAGAGCTGCCTTAAAAAAATGGGTGCTGGAGGCATCCTGGGTGTTTCAATGGCTAGCGCATTTGAGCCATATTTGATTAAACTTTCCTATAAATCTAAGAATAAAAATGCGAAAAAAGTTGCACTAGTTGGTAAAGGCGTAACTTTTGATAGTGGCGGACTCTCCATCAAAACTGGAGTAGGTATGGAAACAATGAAGTGCGACATGTCGGGTGCTGCCGCAGTGCTCGGAGCAATGTCGATGATTAGAGATCTTGCTCCAAATTATAATGTAACAGCCTATATTCCAACTGTTGAAAACATGATTGCTGCAAATGCATTAAGACCGGGCGACATTATTAAACATATGAATGGCAAAACTTCCGAAATCTTAAATACTGATGCAGAAGGTAGATTAATTCTTGCTGATGCATTGACTCTTTCTGCAAAGGATCAAAACGACATCGTAATAGATTTGGCGACTCTAACCGGAGCTTGTGTAGTAGCTTTAGGAAACGATTACGCTGGAATATTTTCAAATAACAAAGAGCTTAGTGATGAACTTATTTTAGCAGCCGAAAATGAAGGCGAAAGATTATGGCCAATGCCGCTAGCTCCTGAATATGCATCTTCTTTAAAAAGCACTGTTGCAGATCTTAAAAACATTGGCTCGCGAAGTGGTGGTGGAGCAATAACAGCGGCCCTTTATTTAGAAAACTTTATCGATAAGTCAAAGAAATGGGCACATCTCGATATTGCTGGACCTGCATTTAGAGAGGGGGATTCCGACTTATCTAAATCAGGTGGAGTAGGATTTGGAGTTAGAACTTTACTAAGATTTTTAAGTAAATAAGTTCTCTTTAAAATTCATTATAGCCTTAAAAGTTACTGACTTTTTTCTAATAGAAAGGGAGTTAATTTTTGATTGTTGGAGCAAACTTACTTAAATCATATTCAACTGGCCTATCAAGAATTAGATCGGATATATATTGAGCCGTGACTGGAGCTAATGAAAAAGCAGTCTTATAGTGTCCCGAGGCAAGAAATAATCCGAAGACTTCAGGGATTGGCCCTAAGCATGGCTTTCGATGAGTGGACATTGGTCGAAATCCAGCCATAGATTTGAAAATTGTCGCATTTTTCAACTTAGGAATCATATCAATTGCTGCAGCATATAATTTCTGACGAGCAGCTACAGTAGTTGCTTCATCATGATTATCCCCCTTTTCTGTGGTTGCTCCAACTCCAATAAATTCCTTCGAAATGGGAACTAAGTAGTAAGGTGCTTTCTTTATTATCACATCAATATCGTGATTCATTTTAAGAATTAAAGATTCTCCTTTAACAGGTTTAATTAAGGCACTTTGATTAATGGAGG
>JAWXBT010000476.1:0-3010 GCA_034440315.1 bacterium | reverse complement strand
CAAATGTCAAACTTATATAACACTTACCTAAAACTTATATAACATTTGATAAAAAAGGAAAGAGTAATTTTGGAAATGTAACTTAAATCATTGCAGTAAAAAGAACTATTGACTAAGTTGCTGATCGTGTGTAATTTTAGGCCTATCTTCATTCTTTTGGGATAGGTCTTGAGGTAGATAGCTTAAAAGTCATCTGGTAAGAGTTGCTCCGAGGGTTTTAAGAGTGTTTTTAGGCTTTAAATCTATAGTACCAATGAAAAAGGTATTAGTAATCGAGGATGATGAACCATTATGCTGGCTCTTGGAAAGAATTCTAAGGGGAAAATATGAGCCAATCATTATGCGGAATGGGTTGGAGGCGCTGTCTTGGCTATCGGACGGAAACCTCCCCAATCTCATCATCTCCGATGTAAAAATGCCGACTTTAGATGGAATTGAACTTTTGGAAAATGTGCGAGCAAGTGGAATTTTGAGGGATATTCCGGTAATAATGCTTTCGGCTTCTGATGAACACCAGCAGCGCAAACGATGCATGGAATTAGGTGCTAGTAATTACTTGATTAAACCATTTGAACCGAAGTTACTTATTGAGGAAATTGAGAATACATTTAAAAGACAGGAAAATCCCCTTTCAATTGATCGATGAAAACTGAATTTGAAACCACTGTGAAAAATTTTCAAAAAGCTACCCACTCCAACATCGCGGCTCATGTCGTTTTTGTAGAAGATGATAGTGCAAGGCATAAATTCGAATATACTCAGGATGGCTGGTATTTCTCCTACATGTCAATTGAGGAAATCTCCTTGGGGATTCTCGATGGCGGCCTTTTTCCAGATGCAATATTTGTCGAGCCCAATGCTGTTCCGCATCGAATGGGTAAATTATCGGATTTATTAAAAAAACATGAAGTTCCCTTTATTCTCTATACCGAAAAGTATGATATAGACAACAAAGAAAAAGCACTTCAATTTAAGGTTGATGACTACCTGTTTGGGGCTCTTACCGATTCGTTGCTAACCCGGTTAACGTTTATTAAAAAAATAAAAGCTTATAAGAATAGGCGAAACAATAAGCCTTACGAGTTTACTAAAGTTCAACCGATGCGGTCTATCAAGATTTGGAGATTGAAGCGGCTATCGGATATCCTTATTGCTTCGATTGCATTGGCGATTCTCTTTCCCATCATGATACTCATCGCTATCGCCATTAAATTAGAATCGAAAGGATCCATTTTCTACATCTCAAAACGGGCTGGATCGGGTTATAGAATCTTTGATTTCTATAAATTTAGATCCATGCACTTAGGGGCGGATAAAGAACTTAAAAACCTTAGCCACCTAAATCAATATGGTGATAGTGGCAAAGAATCGAATTCTATTTTCTTTAAAATCAAAGATGATCCACGGGTGACTAAATTTGGAATGTTTCTTCGAAACTCAAGTTTGGATGAACTCCCACAATTAATTAATGTCTTAAAAGGTGATATGTCAATTGTCGGTAATCGGCCTTTGCCACTCTACGAAGCCGAGCGTTTAACAAATGATCAAATTGCCTGGCGCTTTTTGGCTCCGGCCGGTATAACTGGCCTTTGGCAAGTTACTAAACGAGGTAATGCAGATATGTCGTTAGAAGAACGCATTCATCTTGATGTCGAGTACGCCATGAAGAATTCCTTTTCCATGGATATGAAAATTATTTTTTCAACTTTCCCAGCCTTGTTTCAAAAGGAGAAGGTTTAATCTAGTTATAGTAGCAGTGAAACCACTTTCATGCTTGAAATATTGATATTTATCTTGTTTTCAGCCAATACAATTTACGTATTGACGCTTTCAATTGCCGGGCATTTTTACAGGAAAAAAGTTACACCCGAAGCACAAGGTTTTAAAAGAATTGCTGTCCTTGTTCCTGGCTACAAGGAAGACAGTGTAATTGTTTCAGTTGCAGAAAGTCTCTCAACTCTTGAATATCCAAAGAATTTATTTGATATTTTTGTTATCGCAGATTCTTTCAAACCAGAAACTCTCAGTAAATTATCCGAATTACCAATAAAGTTAATATCGGTTGAATTTGAAAAAAGTTCAAAATCCAAATCATTAAACTATGCTTTCAGCGTCATTAAAGAAAAGTATGAAATAGCTATCATTCTGGATGCAGACAATGTCGTTTTAAAGAATTTTCTTTTTTCGGTAAATAATGCATTCAATGCAGGATATCATACAATTCAGGCACAGCGAGTTGCAAAGAATATTAATACATCATTCGCCATGCTGGATGCCGCAAGCGAAGCAATTAATAACCATCTATTCCGCAAAGGCCCCAACGCATTGGGCTTATCAGCATGTTTAATAGGTTCAGGAATAATAATGGATTTTTCAATTCTTAAGAAAATACTGATATCAATCGATTCGGTCTACGAAGATCGCGAGTTACAACTTGAATTAGCAAAACAGTGTAATAAGATATACTACATGGAAGATATTCTTGTTTTTGACGAAAAAGTTGATAATGCCGCCTCCTATCAAAATCAGAGAAAAAGATGGTTCTATGCACAGTTAGTATTTTTAAAAGACCATTTTCTTAAAGGGTTCCTCTTTCTTCTAAAAGGCAATCTGAACTACTTCAATTTTTCAGTACTTAACAATATTTTCCCACCGCGACTAATTTCAGTATTCTTTCTTGCTGCGATGACCCTACTTTCTTTTTTGTTTCGCATAGATGATTTCTACACCACAAAATGGTTTATACTTTTTTCGCTATATGTAGCCGCTCTCTTTCTAGCACTACCTAAAAAGTTCTATACAATAAAAATGTTAAAAGCATTCGGCACAATCCCAATACTACTCTTTAAGTACATAGAAATCCTACTTGGTATGCGCACAGCTGGCAAGCAGTTTATTCATACTCCTCATAGTAAAATAGATATTGATAATAACTTGTTTTCTGGCAAACGAAATATCTAAGAATTATACTTAGTTTCATAACGGTTACTGTATTTTAGGACTTCATTGT
>JAWXBT010000475.1:0-2589 GCA_034440315.1 bacterium | reverse complement strand
CTATATTATTTAATAGATCATGAAGACATACAAAGACTTCAAAACACTGTTTTGACTTTGGAAGGTAATCTTTGTATTTTTTGATCCTATAAACTTAAGAGGCCTTTATTTCAAATACTTATGAATTTCCTTAGATCGGGTATTTCCTCGAATATCCGATCCTTGTATAGCCTTCTCTCTCACTTTTTCAATTACATCGGTACTCTTAATAAATGGCCATTACAGAACAAGAATTAAGCATAATAAAGCAAGAGGAAAGCTCTCTTGCGGACACTTACTCAAAACTAGTGGAACAAAAGGATCAGGTCACGTCGGCATATTCTAGTGCACATACTAGATCAAGGGAGCTAACCTCTGAAATTGTTGCCACAAGACGTGTTGAAGATCGTGTTCAACTCTATTCTGACGAGGCTGTCTCTCATCAATTAAGAGACATGAAGGGAGATGAAGGTAAAACCATAGATGCTCTTATTACTCGTCCATATTTCGCTCGTATTATCTTAGAAGAGGAGCTAAATGGACAACCTAGAAAAATTGAATACAAAATTGGTCATCATGCTAATACAGAATGTAGAATTATAGATTGGCGCAAAGCCCCCCTCTCAAGACTCTATTACGAATATAAAGAGGGAGATACTTATTGTGAAGAAATTCAAGGTCAAGAAAGAGAAGGAACCGTTCTACTTCGCAATACCTTAGAGGCAAACCATGACAAGCTAAAAAGCTTAATCTGCAAACAAGGATCTTATCGATTTGAGGGCGATGAATGGATCTCTGTTTCAGGTGGCGGAAGTCGAGAGAAAACTGGTTCAAGTTCAAATCAACTGCCAAGTATTTTATCTTTAATTACAGCCGAGCAATTTAAAACAATTACTGAGAATGCAGAAACAGCCGTTATTATCCAAGGTATTGCAGGTTCTGGAAAAACAACCGTTGCTCTGCACCGACTAGCCTGGCTACTTCATTCTGATAACTCCGATCTTAAGGCTAAAGATTGTGTTGTTCTTGTAAGAAACACATCTTTAAAAACATATATCTCACAAACATTGCCTTCAATTAATGTTGAAGGAGTCACAATCCTAACTTTTAGAGAGTGGGCACTAAGCAGATTAAACCTAATGCGCTCAGCATTCTCTCGAACTGCCCTAAAACAAATTGATTCTGAACCTCCGGCTTCAATCAGAAGAGTAAAAGGCTCTGTCGCCCTTTTTAAAAGAATAGATCAATTTGTCACTTTGAAAATGGAAAAATCCTTAGAAGAAGTTCAAAGGCAATTTCCTTGGACAGAATTACCAACTGGAGTAAAGATTACTTTTGATACTTTACGATCTGGTCGCAAACCTGCACTTGGAATTTTAGCAACACTAAGAAATTTTATTTCCGAAGGTAAAAACAAGATTGCCTCAACTCATCCAAAGTCCCAAGGCTTAGATAAAGCTCTTTCGATTTTAAATACACTCATCGAACAAGAATCAAACTTCGAATCTGACCTGATAAGTATTTTAAGTGATACATCTAAAATCTTAGAACTTGATGAAACAAAATTATTGGATCGAGAATTAATTACTTCTTATAAGTCTCGTCTTGAAAATAATCTCTCAAATTCTGGCCTTGAATCAGGCGATGAAACCTTACTATTAAAAATTGCCACCTTAAAAAAGGGAGGCTTGGTTGATGAAGCTGGCAAAGCATATCGATATGGACACATTGTAATTGACGAAGCTCAAGATTTTACTCCTGTGCATTTCTCATTGATTATCGATTCTGTAAATACACCAAGAGATCTCTCTATAGTTGGAGATACTGCACAAAGCCTCGATGGAGAATCAACATTCCCGGGTTGGGATAAACTTCTCTCACATTGGAAACTCGAAGAAAACAGCTCCAAATTTATCTCATTAAAAGTTGCTCATAGATCTACTCTTCCGATCATGAAACTCGCTGATTATGTAATTGGCGAAAATCGAACAGAGTCTGGACGTGCTGGAAAACCTCCACGTTGGGTAAAGTGTCGTTCTTTAAAAGTTGCCCTGCCCGGAATCATAGAATGGATTTCAGAAGTAAGAAAAAGATTCCCAACAACTCTTAGTGCCGTAATTACACCTACTCAAGATGAAGCCAAACAAGCATTAAGTCTTCTCTCTCCAACTTTCGGAAACGGAATTAGATTTGGAGATTCAGAATCAATGTCCTTTGATTCTGGAATTATCGTTGCCGATATCAAAAGTCTAAAAGGATTAGAGTTTCATTCGGTAGTATTGTGGAACCCCTCTGATCGTTTCTATCCAGATACAGATTTAAGTCGAAGGCTTTTATATACGGCTATCACTAGAGCTGAGGGCTTCTTATTTATCTCTACCTTTGATACTCCATCGAAGCTCTTACCTAGTATTTCTTCTACATTGGTCAGAGGAGATGATATTCCTTAGTAATTATAAAACTTATTATTTTGCTACTTGTCGATAATAAGAGTTTTTAATGAACAAATACAAAAAAGGCAGGGATAAAAGTAATAAAAAAAGCTCCTGCCTGAATTACAATCAAAGGAGAAAAAAATCTGCTCATAAGTAAACTTAAGACAATACCCAT
>JAWXBT010000474.1:0-4966 GCA_034440315.1 bacterium | reverse complement strand
AGCATTGGTGATGCTACTAACATCTACCGTAACCGAAAGTTTTTCCGCGTTTCTTCCTTTTATAACCTCAAGTTTAGTGAGTAGCAAACTGGAATCTCCTAAGCTAACTTCTTTTAGGAAGGAAACTAGGTCCGTTAAGCTTGTTGTTGCAAATGAGATACTAAAAGGAGACTGGCTATAATTTTCACCTAAAGTTCTTGGCATTCCAGGTTTAATTGAGAATTGACCCGCAGGAACATGAGCCTTGTTTATGACTGTGCTTTCTAAGTATGAGCGAACACCATCTTTTGGGCCATCTTTTTTAAAACTTTTCTCTAGCCCTTTTAGTCGTCCCAAAAGTTTGTCATAGCGATCAAGAGACATGTTGATAGAAGTAAAGTTTCTCTGAAGAGCTAGAACTTTAGTTTCTTGCGCCGCAAAACTTTCTAATATCGATGAGATTGTAATATAAGCTGTGAAAATGACTAAAAATAAAATTCCGCCAAATACTAAGGTTTTTTCTCGCTTGGAAAAGTTCGTAAAAATATTAAGTGCTTTTTTTTGTAACTCTTTTTTATCCATAGCTTAGCAAAGCTGTAATGTTAATTCAAAACCAACACTTCCACTGTTCGAAGTACGAGAGCCTGAAGAATTATCTTTTATTCCTATTGTACAATATGTTTCTTTTTTACCTTTAAAAGTCTGCTCAATTTTATCCAAAGTTCCATAATCAGGAGCAGTCCCCTTGAGTGTTATTCTTGTTTCTTTTATTCCAACTTCATTGATCGCAATATTAAGATTACTTGGAAGATCTTCGGAGATAGCTAAAAATGCTTCAAGTGGGGATAAAGTAGACAGAGACCCTAATTCTTTTAATTGCTCTTCGATTTTTTGAGTCATGGCACTAATAGTAGATACTTCCTGGCCAACTGGAGCATTAAAAGAGGGGATAGTTTTTTTAATACGGTCTCTCATGGCTGTTTGGAATGTCGCAATTTTATGAGTGTTTGAGTAGTACTGAGCTAATAGTCCAAAAAGAACGGCTCCTAGGAATCCAAAGATGTAAGGAGTCAGAGATTTTAATCCAGAAATAATTTCTTTAAATTGAGGACGGAATTGAAATTCGCCACAGCGGAAATTCGAAATTGTTTTTGCAGTAGGTAGCATTGCTTGATAAGCCAGTGCTGCAGAAATTATCATTGTATCTGATGTAGCTGTGTCTTTAATAAAGTCTTCAGGATTAATATATTCTAAGTCTCTGGCTAATGTTTCCTTTATTAAAACAGTGTCGATGTTATCGCCAATAACATAAATTTTGCTAAGAGATGTTTCGTATCTTCGTTCGACATGACCAATAAATAGTCGAGCTTCTCTAAGGATCTCTTTTTTAGAGAGAGGGAGGTTGTTAAAAGAATTTTTGGTTGGGATAGTACGAGCGGATGAGGGTGTTTTATTAATTACTCCTAGAACGGTGCAACTATCTTCGGTTACCCAAATAAGTGCGCAGTTTTCATCAAAGTAATTTGGGGCAAGGGACACTAATGAAGCTAATACATGAGTTGGTAATCCAACGATCCTTGGATCAATGCCATTTTTTTGGAAGATCGAAAGAATTCCTTTTAAAAATGCTTTCTGAGTTAAATCTACTCTAACATCGAGACCCTGGCCATCTTCGTTAGCAGCTTTAACAGAAGAGGAGGTTGATGAGAGGTGAAACTCATTAAGTTCAAATGGGATTAGGTCCTGGACTTCAAGGGATAAAACTTTGGCAATTTGTTTTGGATCAGCAAATGGGAGTGAAACATTAATCGAGAAACCATGATTAGCGGGAAGTGTTAATACAGAACTTCGCCATGGAGATCTAATTTGGTTAAAAAGAGTTAAGAGAGGTTCAGGGAGTGAGCTCGAAGTAGGGGACTTTTCAAGGACGTTCTCGGCACTATCTTTTGCAAGATATAGTTGGGAAAGCGAAGCTTCGTTAATTTCACAGGTATGAGATTCGATCACACGAAGCACATTACCAGAAACTGCAACGACGGTAGCTCTAGCTGAATTAGAGGAGAGATCTATGCTTAGAACATTAACGCTTTGAACCATGTTGTGATGCTACTCGGAAATCAATAACACGAATGATATCATGTTAATACAGTAGATTGCTAGGTACGATAAGAGCTTTGTTTATAGTAAGTCCAATGAGAACTTTCCTAAAGAAAATCTTTATTTGGACTAACGATCCCCGGCAGGGATGATAAATAGTTATCCCAACTAAATGTTTTAAGTAAACCGAAGGTTTTCAAGAGAAAAGTATTCGGAAATTACTTATTGGGATGACTACAGTAGTTCGAAATGGAGTAGTAAATTTAACCATTCACATTAGGCACAGCATTTATACTTCTAAGTGGAACAGCGGTGACAAAGCTGTGTATTTCACCATTAGGGGAGAGCATCTCGATTCGAATTTCAATTTGTGTGGGCAATCCAAAATTTTTATCCTCCTCCCAGCTGTCAAGCCATTTACTTTCTTCTGCATCAAAATATCGGTATTGAAGCGTTACTAAGTTATCAACAATTGGGAAAATCATTCTTTTACTAAATGCTTTTTCAAAAGGACGAGTCAGTGGTGTTTCATCTCGTATTAATAGAAAAGTTTGGTTTTCTTTATTCTTCAGTTCAGGATTTTCTTCAACTCTGTATCTAAGTTGAACTAATCCTGAGTGAGCGCCTCCGTCGGGAAGATATTGACCACCCTCTAGAGCTAAGAATTGCAAAGTATCGCCTCGTTTTTGATTTAGTAAAACCTTTTGCTCCCCAATCATGTTAATATTTTGAGCACGTTGTTTGCCCTCTGGTTCATCAGGCATTAAACCAATTCCGCTGTAAGCAAGTTGTAGTTCTCTAACCATTCGATTGAGTAGAGCGTAGGCAACCGAATTTAGTTCGCGTCTGTCATCCAGAACATTTTTAGATCTAATTATTTGTGTTAAGGCGCTATAAGTTACTGTAGTTATTACTGCCAGGATTGCGATTGCAATAACAACTTCAATTAAAGTGAAACCACTTTTTTGATTTTTATTAATGGTATTTTTCATGGTGCTGTTCCCGGTGATGGTTCGGGCTGCGCCGATTCTTCTTCATTATCGGGGACAAAGTAAAAGACAGGCACTGATTGCTCAGGTTTGTCACCCCAAGCAATTTTTACAAAGATTCTTTTGACTTTGAGATCGTCATAACCAGGAATTTCCCATGGTCCGATATTGAGATTTACAGTGAATTTTTTATACATCTCTTCATCCTCTGGGCGAATATCTTCTGTCGATAAATACTCAAGAGCTGGTTGGGAAGTTTCCTGATCTTTTGGTTCGACATCTCCGGTTTCAAGGCCAGTGAGTACTCTTCTGGCAATTAACATAGCTTGCAATCTTAATCTGTCATCTATTGATCTTGATACAGTAGCAGTTTGAAGGCCGAGGATTATTACTAAACCGGTGGCTAAAATAAAGATTGCGATTGCAATCTCTATCAACGTAAAGCCATCGGAGTTAAGTTTTTGCAGACTTTTAGGAGTCGCCTTGTTTTTGTCTACCATATGTCCAAGTAAAATCTTTGTATTCTCTGATTGTTTTTGTAAGTCCAGTGAAAGGGTTAACCAATATAGTTATAGGATCGCCAGTGCTAAGACGTAGGTGTAGAACAGCAAATTCAGAAAACCCCCTCGGAGAAAATAGAATATATGGCTTTCCTTCAGTTTCCATACCGCGCATGGTACGAACATCTTCAAAGTTAACACCTTCGGGTGGTACAACTGGATTAGCAAGAGATGGCATTGATGGGGGAGGTATAAAAGTTGAAGATCCGCTAATATTTGGGTTCAAGAAAGCTGCTAGCTCCAGACTTAGATTTCCAATATCGGAGCTTATGTCTTTTAGTTCTTCACTCTCTTCTTCTGGTTTTAAAACCCCAATTATATACTGACTATTTTTAAGATCGATCTCTAGTCTATAGAAAGCCTGATCGACCATCGATTGATGGTGAAGAAAATTAATCGTCTCGGATAAATTTCGAATATAGCCTTCTTCTTTCCAATAACTAAAAGTATTAGTACGGGAGGCTACAAGGCCAAAGATTAAACCGACAATTACTATTACAATGGCAAGTTCAATTAAAGTAAAGCCAACTTCATTTTTTATGTCAGATCGATGCAGGAATTTATGGTCCTGTAAGGGCATCATCGGTATTTTCATCTGCGCCGCCCTCCAGACCGTCGGCTCCAAGGGTAACTATTTTATAAGAGCGACCATTGTTTTCGAGTTGATATAGATATGGATTTCCCCACTGGTCTTTTAATTGATCTGGATTTGCTACTTTTTGAAAACCAGAAATTCCATCTGCTCCGTTTACTAAAGCATCGAGAGATGGAGGAAGTGAATTATATCGCAATTGGTATTCACTAACAGAAGATTTAAGTTCCTGCATTTTAAGTTTATTAATATCACGCTTAGCTGCTCCAAGTTTTCCAAATATGCGACCACCCAAGAATGCCATAAGAATCGAGAGAATAATTAATACTACGATAATTTCAACTAGAGTTAGTCCGCGCTCATCTCGTTTTAATTTTGTTAGGTGTGCTTTGGAAAGTTTCATAAATTTTAGACTTATTTAATAAAGTATTTTTCAATAAAAATTATTTTTGTACGATGTTAATCAGATCCACCATCGGAAGTAGCACGGATATAACAATCGAAAAAACTATCCCACCCAAGACTATCATCATGACGGGTTCAATTAATGAAGTAAGTCCTGAGAGGGTTGCATTAACCTCATTTTCATATGATTTTGCAGCTTTGACAAGCATAGTCTCTAGGCGACCACTAGTTTCTCCCACTGCGATCATATGAATAAGTAGAGGAGGAAAAAGGTTTGATTTTGATAATTCTTTAGCAAGGCTCCTGCCTTCTTGCACTCCTTCTCTGGCATCTTCCATGGCTTT
>JAWXBT010000473.1:0-5881 GCA_034440315.1 bacterium | reverse complement strand
CTTTTAATAGTTTATAACTTGCTATATTTAAAGTATCATTAATACATCAGATGAAAAAAGGGACCTTTATAGCCAATCAAAAAACTGCTAACAAAGCAGTCCGTGGGCTATTAAGGCCAATCATGAAGTTCTGTCTTCAACGAGGACTAAGATTCCAAGAAATTCTCAATTTGGTTAAAGAGGCACTGCAAGATGCTACCAAAGAAGAACTCCTGGCGGGCGGTCACGAAGTAAACATTAGCCGTGTTTCTGTAATAAGCGGTCTTCAACGACGCGATGTAAGAAAGATTGAAAATCCACAGATTGAGGAAAAACCAATTGCAAATTTAATAAGTCGCGTCATTGGACAGTGGCAACACCATCCTCAATATACATCTAAAAATGGCCAAGCTCGTCCTATCTCTTACGAAAGCACCGATAGTGAATTTGCAGAACTTGTTAAAAGTATCAGTGCTGATGTCAACCCCTACACAATCCTATTCGCTTTAGAGCAGTCAAATTCAGTTAAAAAGGAAAATGGAAAACTTCGGTTAATTGAAAATGTTTATCAACCACAAAAAAATGAAGCTGAAAGTCTAGATATTTTGATTGAAGACAGCAGTGCTCTTATTAATTCCGTAAAAGAGAATATATACGAACCAAAAGATGTACCAAATCTTCATATAACAACGAGTTTTGACAACATCTGCCTAAAAGATATGCCTAAGATCCGTGAGTGGATACTCGATAAAGGAACTTCTTTTCATGAAGAAGTTCGAAATTATCTAGCTAAACATGACAAAGATGCAAATCCTAGGCTTTTTAGAGAAGTTGGTGGGGCAAGTGTGCGGCTTACTGCTTTTAGCCTTTACCAAGAAAATTTAAGCGAGAAGGAAAATGGAAAGAAATAAAATAATTATAATTTTAGGTATCGTGTCGATCCTTTTGATCTCTGGTTGCGCTGGAGGTTCGTATGGAACTGGCAAAAAGACACTTCAATGGGGCCAGGACGAAAGTCTGCATCCAGAAAATAATGAAGAAAAGAATTTTCTTAAGGAAATGGAAAACTGGTCAAGAAAAAACAAAGAACAAGAAAACCAAAAAATAAAAGAGAGCTGTCCAAAAGAAAAACAAGTTCTAAAAGTAGATGGATCCATTGAATGTTTTTAAGGGATACTTTTTTTAACGCTAATGGAGAATGTATGAAAAAGACAATATCGCTAATATTAATTGTTGCTCTTTCTAGTTGCATAACTGCAGCAGAACATGCAAATCAGCTACCAACTGCCGAAGAGCGTAAAATGACAGTTGGAACAGTTCAGCGCGAGATCCGTAATGGCATGCCTGCTAGCGCAGTTGCTGAATCATTGGGTGCTCCAAATATAGTAACCAAGGACGATCTAAATCAAGAGACTTGGATTTATGACAAAATAGCAACAGAAGTCTCGTACTCAAATTCTTCTGGAGGTGCGGGGGGAGTTGCTGGCGCAATTGGATCAGCACTCTTACTCGGAATTGGAGGTGGTAGCTATGAAAAGAATGCTGGAGCTTCCGGCTCTACACAACGAGTCTTAACTGTTGTTATTAAATTTGATCCTGAGCAAAGAGTTAAGTCAGCTACGTATCATTCTAGCTCATTCTAATCTCTGCTAAAAAGGAGTTTTGTATGAAAATAAAATATAAGCGAATATTTGCATTATGTTCATTGTTAATACTGATGTCAGGTTGCACCACGATGCCAGCACAGCCTCAGCATACGGCACTTGAAGTACGGCAATACCAAACTCGAGAGTATGACCTAAATGACACACGTAAAATTATGAAAGCAGTGCTTAACGTGTTGCAAGACGAAGGGTTTGTAACAAAAAATGCTGTAAGCGATCTAGGTCTTATTACTGCGTCAAAAGAGATAGATAAACAGAGCCTGGGCCTTTCGGCTCTTTCTATAATGATCGGAAGTTCTGAAGCTACCTGGCAAAAGACTGAAGTTATAGATGCAACTGCAAATGTAACAGAATATGGCTCTCGCACAAAGGTTCGCTTAACTATGCATAGAAAGATCCTCGATAATCGAGGTGGAACAATGTCCGTAAGCGAAATTCAAGATCCTATTTATTATCAAGAATTTCTTACAAAAATCGAACATGGTGTGTTTCTTGAGCGGGCTCGTCTTTAATTAAAGAAGTAAAAGTCAACTAACTTGACCCTTGAAGAAAAAAACTGGATGCTTGCACGAGTTAAAAGATGAAAATCCGGTACTTTGCAATATGAATAAAATCAAGATTTATTTTAGTCTGACATCTATCCTTAGCATCTTACTTATTTTAGGATTTCTTGGCTGCACAAAATCAAAAAAAATATCTACAGCTGTCACAAAAGATTTTAATGTAGTTGTAATTCTTATTGATACCTTAAGAGCAGATCATCTTCCCTTTTATGGATACTCGAAGAATACTGCTCCTTTTTTAGATTCTATCTCAAAAAAAAGTATTATTTTTGATAAAGCATTTTCAACAAGCTCCTATACAGCACCTTCCGTTGCCTCAATTTTCACTTCATTACTTCCATCTCAGCATGGTGTAACAACTGGACATTTTGCAAATCTTAGACTGCAAAAGAAAAATGAAGAAACCGTTACTTTTGACAGAATTCCACTGGAACTCACAACTATTGCCGAAGATATGAAATTGGTCGGCTTTAAAACCTTTGCAGTTGCTGACAATTTAAATGTTTCCGAAGAGATGCAATTCAATCAAGGTTTTGACAAATTTTCGATGTTTAGAAACGAAGGGGCGCAAAAAGTTAATGAACAGGTAAAGGCTTGGGCTTCGGAAATAAAATCATCTGATCGGTATTTTTTATACCTTCATTATATGGATCCTCACGAACCCTATCTTGAAAGATCGCCATGGTTTAAATCATCAAATGATAAAAATCAGGATCAGATAAATGCCTATGATAGTGAGATTACTTACACCGATTCACATATCAAAGAGCTTTCTGAGATTTTCAACTGGGATCAAAATACTTTAATTGTGCTAATTGCTGATCACGGAGAAGAGTTTCAAGATCATGGAGGTTTCGGTCACGGTAAGACCCTTTATAAAGAAGTCATTCATGTGCCATTTGTTATTTTTGCTCCTGGGATTTCAGCACAAAGAATTCAGAGTCATGTTTCAACAATGGATTTATTGCCGACTTTGGCTGGACTTTTAAATTTCCCTCGCAAAGATCTTTGGATGGGGAACAATCTCCTCCCGTTGATCGAGGAAAATAACAAAGAAGATCGTTTTATTATTTCTCAACTTTTGCGAAAAGCTGAAAATCCAAGAGCCGAATTAAAATCCGTAGTAAGTTCAGATTGGCATTTAATCACAACTAAACCAAAACAAATGCCCATGTCATATGAACTATTCAATGTTAGAACTGATTTTCAACAAAAGACAAATGAATTTAAAAGCAAGATTGAAATTGCTAAAGTCTTAGAAGAAAAGATTGCTTCAGTTGGAATTGAAAAAGTTGTTAAAGAAGAAACTCATTTTGAAAAGAAAATTACGCAAGAAGGCCTGTCTGAATTAAAAAGCCTTGGATATGCAGAATAAGTAATCACTATAAGGAACCATTCGGTGCTTGAAAATATAATAACTATTGCGCATCTTGCTGGTAAAACCATCCTAAAGTGGTATGAAAAAGCAGAAGTTCCAACAAAAATCAAAGCAGATTGCTCTCCTCTTACATTAGCAGATGAAGATGCAAATAAAGTTATCCTCGAGGGACTCAGCGGACTCTCGTATTATCCAATAATTAGCGAAGAAGCCCTAGTTGAGCATGATGTGAGAAAATATTGGGATACTTTTTGGCTTGTCGATCCACTTGATGGCACCAAAAATTTCATCGCTAAAGATGGACAATTTACTGTCAACATAGCTCTTATCAAACGTGATCGACCCATACTTAGTGTTATTTACGCTCCAGTTTTAAATCTTTGTTACTCAGCTGAACTAGGTAAGGGAGCTTTTCTTAATGGCAATAAAATCCAAGTTAACAATGATAGAAAGGAATTAATTGCTGCAATGAGTGGTTTTCATAGCTCAGATCAGACAGCAAAAATATTAAAAGAGATGGGAGTAAATACCATAAAATCTTGGGGCTCCTCACTTAAGCTTTGCAAAATTGCAGAAGGAGAGATCGATATCTATCCACGCCTCGGAGATACTTGTGAATGGGATATCGCCGCTGGGCATTTGATTCTTACCGAGGCTGGTGGTTCAATTCGAGATCTTAAAACCAAGAAAGAACCACTTTATAACAAACTTTCACTTTTAAATAACAATTTTGTTGCTACTAGAGGGAACTTAGATATTTCCAAGTTTTATGAAATTTAGGATTAAATAGAATCTCTTATTGAAAGAATATGAAAATCTTGAAGATCTTTTTAGGCTCAATTTTTTTTATAACTTCGCTAACCAATGCTGAGGAAATTAAAATTCGTATTGGTCATTTTCCCAATCTACCTCACGCGCAAAGTTTACTGGCTCATCAAATGACTAGACAAGGCCGAGGCTGGTTTGAGCCTCGCTTAGAAAAGTTTCTGCTTAAGGAAGATTTAGAATCAAAACCAGTTAAAATTAAAATTGATTGGTATGTTTACAATGCTGGGCCATCGGCCATGGAAGCACTTTTTGCAAATGCGATTGATCTTAGCTACT
Source organism: bacterium (assembly GCA_034440315.1). Classification (GTDB taxonomy): domain Bacteria; phylum Bdellovibrionota_C; class UBA2361; order UBA2361; family J135; genus JAWXBT01. The sequence goes on along the minus strand of JAWXBT010000473.1, from coordinate 1,193 downwards.
GCGGTCCAAATCCTCCGATAAATGCCTATTTAAAATCAAATAGAGAGAATCCAAGAATCATTGCTGCTGCTGCCTACGGAGGTGCGAGTTTGGTCTTAAGAGAAGATCTTAATATTTTAGATATCAAAGACTTTAAAGGAAAAATAATAGCGACACCACAACTTGGCAATACTCAAGACATATCAGCACGTGCTTGGTTTATCTCTCAAGGATTTAAGATTACACAACGTCGAATTTAAAAGAGGGCCTGGCTCTATGATTAAACGAAGTTTAATATTTTTTATTTTTTTGAGTACTTTATTAGTTTCTTGGCACGATGCTGTAGATACAAAATTGGTTTCTTCGTTCTTGTTACCATACCCGAAAGATGTGCTTCTATATTTAATCGCTGCTGCAAAAGACGGAACTTTATGGACTGCGACTAAGGTTACATTTATAAGATTGATAGAGGGCTATGCACTTGGACTTTTGATAGGGCTTCACTCTTGGAATTATTTCATTTAGATTTAAACTAGCCCGAGATCTTTTGAGTGTTTTTGCACTAGGATTTCAAACTTTGCCTAGTGTTTGTTGGCTTCCGCTTTCTCTTTTATGGTTTGGACAATCAGAATCGGCCATACTTTTTGTAGTACTTATGGGATGTCTTTGGTCAATTATTTTATCCACAGAAGGTGGCATGAGTAATGTTTCTCCAATATATGCAAAAGCTGCTCGTACAATGGGCTCACGAAGATTCCATACTCTTTTCTTTGTTATTTTTCCTGCCGCATTACCCGCAATAATTTCTGGTATGAAACTTTGAGTCTTTCCCCATTTATTAAAAATTCAGTCATGTCCCTAATTATTAGTTCATTTTATTTAAATATTTGCGGGCAGTTTTTAAGAATCAAATTCTTATCGTTATCATTCAGATGCAAATAAGCAATTTTTTCGTGAGTGACGGTAGTCATTAGTTCGCTTCCATCATCATAGGAGAAACATAAATCTTCAGGAAGCTCGGGTTGAACCCACGAGAAAAGTCCAGAAGTTGCAGATTTTAGAACTTCTTTGCTAAAATTGTCTGCTCTAAATGTAAATGCAGTGGCCTTTGACTCTAGCAATTGTGTCCCTGGCCATTGTGATGTTTCAATTTTAGTAAGAATATTTCCTGAAAGCTTAGTCAAAAGATTTTGACCAATTGGACTCAGATTGAT
>JAWXBT010000472.1:0-2527 GCA_034440315.1 bacterium | reverse complement strand
TTTAGATGGAGATGGAGACGGCGACGTAGATATTACTGACGCAATGTCGATGGCCAGCCGCTTTTTGAATCAGCGCTAATTTCCTGAGATTTTGGAGAGAGAGATTAACGGGCGATCGTTCTTTTTGGGGAAAGGGCGATCGCCCGATCGAATTAGAATCAAAACTTGTGCATTGGTGATTGAAAACTGTCCGGACTATTGATTGACAATATCCTGCGATCGCCGTATAGTCTAAAATGGCATACAATCACCGAAGAATTTAACTAAATAGCGAAAAATTGAGGAATTTAATGAAGATAAAACAACTTGGCAAAATTATGGCGTTTTTATGTTCAATTCCTCCTGATAGCAATCTTCGCTTGATGTTGCAATTAGCTTTAGCTGTTTCTGTTCCTCAAGACAAGTATGAAAAATTGTTATTCCCGATGCAGGAAAACAAAAATTTGCGTTCCTTGTTAGGGGATGATAATTTATTAAAAAATTTAATTAACGCTGATGGCTTTTTAGAAGAATCCGAGAAAAATATGCTGTTGGAAGTAATAGATAAAATTGGAATATTTATTCCAATGGATATGCAATTCATTGACGTACTAACGGAAGAATTGACAGCAAAGGTAGTTAGTGAAATTAAAGAAATAGAAACTTTAGGAACGCTGGAAGGGATACCTCTGTTATGGAATGAAACTTAATAATAGGCAGAATATTTGGCTGGTGCTGATACTTCCCAAATTACCATTTCACAAGTTGTACATAGAACAATATCAGTATTTTTGAAGGCGTACACTTTTAACTTCCACAATCTCAGGTACAAAAATGAAAAGTATTAACTCTGTATTAACTGATTCAGCATCTGCTACCGCAAATATTCTGGTTTTTGCCTCAGATTCTCAATATTTGCCTGCGAAAAAATTTGTCAGTTTAGTGACAAATTTAGATCGGTTTCAGGTTTATGGATTTAAACGTTTAGGGACGATCGCTACTTCCACAAGTCTTGGTAGTGGAGAGTGGTTGAATTGGAGCTTAAATGCTCAAAATATTCTACCCGAAGAATTTTATAGTGCCCAAGCAGCAGTAATTTTCATCATGCCAACAGATTTATCTGAGGTAGTACCCCTCACTCGTTCATTTATAGATATAGCTCAAAAGAAGGGTATTCGCCGTTTAGCCTGGGTTGCTCCTGCTTGTCCGACGGGCACAAAGGTGGGAGATAGCTTAACACTAGCAGAAAGTCTAGTGCGAGATTTTAATATAGAAACTCTAATCTTACGTCACGCGCCTTTATTTTCCCACCTGCTCTTACAGAAAAAGGAATTGAGGTTTCGCCGTACTTTGTCCTTACCGCTTGGTACTAGCACCTTACCTTGGTTAGAGCCAGAAGCGATCGCCCAAGGTTTATCCAAATGGCTACAAGGTGAAATCAACAACCAACCTCCAGAAATATTGACAGGTTCGAGTCAACTTAGTGGTACTGATATCGCCTTAGAACTATCCTCCATACTCAGACAAATTATGTCTGCCCAAGAATTTGCTCGCTTGCGATTTGAAGCGATTGACCTCGATAAAAGTGGGCAAATTGACGCTCAAGAGTTATTTCCCTATCTATTAGATTTAGGATATAGCCATGATGAATGTCAGTCTATCCTAGAACAAGCTGACAAAGACGGGAACGGTACGATTGATTTTGATGAATTTGTCTATGGTTTAGAAACCCATTTAAACCGCATTCTCGCCAATGTACCCACAGAAGTTCGCTATTTTGATGTCCCAGGTTTTCCTCAAGCAATGCTATCTCGAACAAGGTTTAGCAGAAGTCTTCCTCCCCCGCTGGCAAGAAGTCAAGGAATTAATTGAGCGTACAGGCACTTACGAACATACATCCGATGAATTAGCTTACGGTACAAAGTTGGCATGGCGTAACAGTAACCGCTGTCTGGGACGCAACTTTTGGCGCAGTTTGCAACTACGGGATATGCGCCATTTACAAACAGAGGAGGAGATTTTTCAAACTTTAGTCGAACACATTAAGTTTGCGACTAATAACGGGAATCTGCGATCGACTATTACGATCTTGAATCCAAATTTTAAGATCAAAGTCTGGAACAGTTTAATGCTGCGTTATGCAGGTTATCGTCAACCAGATGGCAGCATTCTCGGCGATCCTGCCAATCTAGAGTTAACAGATCAAGCATTCAAGTTAGGATGGTCGAAAGAGTCTAAAACCCGTTTTGATGTGTTGCCTTTGATTATCCAAGTAGGAGAAGGCGAACCAAAATGGTTTGAAATTCCACCAGAAATCATTTTAGAAGTTCCTATTTCCCACCCTCGCTATGAATGGTTTGCCGAAGTGGGGCTGAAATGGTTTGGATTACCGGCGGTTTCTTCCATGATGTTGGACATGGGAGGCATTCAATACCCCACACCATTTAACGGTTTTTATATGGGCGCAGAAATTGGTGGGCGGAATTTCAGCGACACTTACCGCTATGCTGCCAATTATTGCCGGAAAGATGGGTTTAGATTGCAGCGA
>JAWXBT010000471.1:0-3275 GCA_034440315.1 bacterium | reverse complement strand
TATCTGTATATATTAAGTAAGTAACTAAACGGATTTAAAAACCTGACAAATAAAAAATCGGATTCGTGTTAATATGATTTTAGCCACACGATATACAAAGGAGTATGATACAATCGCCTTGATTTTATAGATTTATTCTCTCATTGATCGTTTATAATTGTAGGTATTTTTTCAAAAGAAGTAGATATAATCACTGTAAATAGTTAAGTTTTTTGGGTACACTTATTTAAAGAAAATAATCATAACAATCCTATGAGTACTCGTTCAACTAAGTTTATTTTTGTTACTGGTGGAGTTGTTTCCTCCATAGGTAAGGGTCTCTCTAGTGCCTGCCTAGGAGCTCTTCTTCAGGCTCGCGGATTAAAAGTCACAGCTGTTAAACTAGATCCTTACATAAATGTAGATTCTGGTACAATGAGCCCTTTTCAGCACGGCGAGGTTTTTGTAACCGAAGATGGTGCTGAAACTGATTTAGATCTCGGACACTACGAAAGATTCATTGAATCTCAGATGTCTAAATTAAATAATTTTACGACTGGTAAAGTTTACGAAACTGTAATCGCAAAAGAAAGAAAAGGCGATTATCTAGGTGGCACCGTCCAGGTTATTCCGCATATTACTGATGAAATTAAAAGAAGGATTCACGACGCAGCGGCAGGATATGATATATGTCTTGTAGAAGTCGGTGGAACTGTGGGCGACATAGAAAGCCTACCTTTCCTTGAAGCTATTAGACAGATGCGCCTTGATTTAGGCTCTGAAAACACAGTTTATATTCATCTTACCTTAGTTCCTCATATTACTGCTGCCAATGAATATAAAACTAAACCAACTCAACACTCAGTAAAAGAACTGACTGGTTTTGGAATTATCCCTAAAATTATAATCTGTAGATCTGAGAAAGAATTAGATTCCAAACTGAAAGATAAAATTAGCCTTTTCTGTAACGTCGATAAAAATTGTGTAATCAGTGCTTATGATGTCCAATCTATTTATGAGCTTCCAATAATTCTTCATCAACAAGGACTGGATACCAAAGTACTTGATGCATTGGGAATTTGGACTGGGGCTCCGAATTTGGAACCTTGGGAAAGAATTGCCAATACACTCCGTCATCCGGGCAATGGCACTGTTACTATTGCCATGGTTGGAAAATATGTGGATCTCACTGAAAGCTACAAAAGTCTTACTGAATCAGTAAAACATGGAGGCTTTGCAAATGACTGTAAGATTGAAGTTGTCTATGTTGATAGTGAACAAATTGAAAATCAAGGTGCTAAAAATGCAATTACAGAAAGCACAAATGGAAGAAAGATTGATGCCATTTTAATTCCAGGCGGTTTTGGGATTCGTGGCAGCGAAGGAAAGATTTTAGCAATCAAGTATGCTAGAGAAAACAAAATTCCTTTTTTAGGAATATGTCTTGGCCTTCAAATGGCGGTCATAGAATTTGCTCGAAATGCTGCCGGGATAACTGAAGCCACAAGTGAAGAATTCGATCCTCAATCAAAGCAACAGATTATCCATATTATGCAGAGTCAAAAGAGTGTCCAGCAAAAAGGTGGCTCTATGAGACTCGGAAGCTATCCCTGCAATCTAAAAACAGGAAGTCTCGCCCAACGTATTTATGAAAAATCTCAGATAAGTGAACGCCATCGTCATAGATTCGAGGTTAATAATTTATACCGCGATCAACTTGAAAAGGCTGGACTTATCTGCTCTGGTCTTTCACCAGATAACACCTTAGTTGAAATTGCAGAATTGAAAGATCATCCATTTTTTATTGGAGTACAGTTCCATCCTGAGTTTAAGTCCACTCCCAGACGACCACATCCACTTTTCAGCCATTTTATTGCGGCAGCACTCAACTTTAGAGATAATAAACAAGTAGCGAAAATTTCTCATGGCAGTCAATCAAAGACTGAGGAGACAGATCAAAAAGGAAAGAAATTTTCCAAAGAGAAAACTGCCACTAAGGAAACAAAATCAATAAGTGGCGAGCAAATAACCATTGAACTTTAGTTAGTACCGTGAAAAAAGAAACAATCGAAATAACTCCAAACATTAAAGTAGGTGCCGATCAACCACTTCTACTTCTTGCTGGTCCCTGTCAAATTGAATCTCTTGAGCATTGCTTAAAGATCGCTGAGTTTTTAAAAACTCTTACAAAAAATTATCCGGTAAATCTTGTTTTTAAATCCTCTTTTGATAAAGCTAATAGAACCAGCGGCAGCTCGGAACGTGGACCAGGAATTGAGAAAGGCTTAGAAATTTTAAGTGAAGTTAAGAAAATAACAGGCTTGCCGATAATCACAGATATTCATGATGCGACTCAAGCTGAAAGAGTGGCTAGCGTTGTTGATATTTTGCAGATTCCAGCTTTTCTTTGTCGACAAACAGATCTACTTGTTGCGGCGGCCAAAACTGGCAAAACAATACATGTTAAAAAGGGCCAATTCCTTGCTCCTGAAGATATGAAATGGGTCGTTAACAAACTTTGCTCTGAAGGTAATAAAAAAATTCTTCTGTGCGAACGCGGAACATGCCACGGCTATAGAGATCTTGTGGTTGATATGCGAAGTCTCGTAATCATGGCACAAACTGGATACCCTGTGATCTTTGATGCAACCCACAGCGTGCAATCAATGGGTGGTCATGATGGACAATCGGGTGGTTCTACTCAATTTATTTTACCCTTAGCTAAAGCGGCAATAGCCGTTGGCGTTAACGGCATTTTCGTTGAGTGCCATAACGATCCGCTAAATGCACCATCTGATGGTATGAGCATGTTACCACTTGAAAAAATGGCGGAATTTTTAGATCAGATCTGTAAACTAAGTTCCTTAAGAATTTCCTAATTGAGAGAATGCATTAATTTCAATGCAATACTTGCTTATTTTGCCTTAAAATCGGGAAGGTAGTATCATAGGCCTGTTGCGAAACTCTCTCCTACTGCAAAAAGAGATCTTTGGCCTGCGACTTCGTCAGTCATCGAGAGAAAATCCTCAACATATCCCACTGGATATGCTTGCGGTTTTCTCTCTCGATTTCCTCGTCTCGGCTCAAATCTTTCTTTTCTCGTAAGGGAGGTAGTTTCGCAAAAGGCCTATCATCAACTCCCTTAATTTAGTTGCTTAGTTTATGGTTCACATATCTAGAGAAGCCAGTAAGTTCATAGCTTTTTTCTCCCTACTTGCCTTTGCAGGAGTTGGCATATTTTTAGTCAAAAACAATGCTCAGTATAATTTTCTATCAAATACTCAAGTATCATCTAT
>JAWXBT010000470.1:0-7000 GCA_034440315.1 bacterium | reverse complement strand
ATGTAAATATTCTCTTCTGCCATCGCTTGAAAAAGAGTACTAAGTGCAACTGACTCAGCTGGCAGTTTATGCACTGAAATCTTGGCCTCATCTGTTCTATGAGTAATTCCCGTAACAATTGGTTTCTCCATTAACTCCTCCTCTTTTACTATCCAAGTCATCCCAGCATCAGGTTCAAAGGTTGAAAGAACACAAAGCGGAATTTTATAGGCCATAGCAAAATAAACGGATCTGGGGTGCAGCACTTTAGCCCCAAGACTAGCCAGCTCTAGCATCTCTTCGTGACAAACCTGAGGTAATAGTCTGGCATTTGAAGAAACTCTTGGATCCGTTGAGTAAACACCCTTTACATCAGTATAAATGTAACAAGCATCGGCTTTAAGAGCGGCGGCGATAGCAACTGCTGTGATATCCGATCCTCCTCTACCTAACGTGGTGATATCCCCATCAGCATCAATTCCTTGAAAACCAGCAACTACTGGAATGATGCCACAATCAATGGCTGCTTTAAGATTTAAAGAATCAATATCTTGAATCTGAGCTTTACAAAAATTTCTATCAGTTGCGATATGAGCTTGTTGAGCAGTAAAACTTTTAGCAGAATGACCTAATTCATTAAGTGCCATGGCCATCAAAGCTATAGTAACTTGCTCGCCTGTTGAAACTAAGACATCAAGCTCTCTCAGAGTGGGTTCAGAAACACAACTTTTAGCCAAGGCTATTAGTTTATTAGTTTCCCCAGCCATTGCTGACACTACAACCGTAACTTTATCATTTGTTTTTTTTATATGATCACTAACTAATTTGGCAGCATTTCTAATTCGAGTAACATCACCGACACTTGTTCCACCGAATTTTTTTACGATTGTGACCATTTTAACAACGCTTCTCTTAGATCAGAAAGGATCTTTCCGAAAATTTTTACTTCTCGCTTAACCTCCTCCTCTATACCATCCTTGGGCTTTGAAGAGCAAACCAGAGAAAATAATATTGTAAGATCCGGTTTTATCTCTTGAGGAAATTTGTCAGCCCATTCAATAATTCTTATGGTATTCTTATTTAAAGGTTCTAAAACTTCATCAGGTACTACTTTCAATCGATACATGTCCCAATGTTCAATTTTTAAGGTTTCACACTGATATTCATGTTGTAAAACAAATGTTGGAGAAGAAACATCTTCTTTGCTGCCAAGAGATTTAATCAAACAGGAAACAAAAGTCGTTTTTCCGGCTCCTAATTCTCCATTTAGAGCGATTAGAGCCGAAGATTTATTTTTTAAAGTCGTTGCCAGAACCGCTGCGAGTTGTGATGTTTCTTTAAGAGAATTTATTGAAATAATCATCTGTCAATTTTTTATTTCTTAGTGAATTCATAAATTGATTGTGGCAAAAACTCAATAATGTCTGATGCTATAATTGGTCCAAGATTCTTCTTAAATGCTTTATCTCCAGCAATTCCATGAATAAAAACACCGAGTTTAGCTGCTTCTAAATTGTCTAATCCCTGGGCCATCAATGAAGCTATTGCGCCGGCTAAGACATCCCCACTTCCTGGAGTTGCCATATAAGGATTCCCGGTAGAGTTAACAAATCCATTTTTTTTGCTATAAATAATGCTGGAAGCTCCTTTAAGAATGACAACTCCTCCTAGTTTTTCACTCAATGATTTAGCACTTTTATATCTATCTTTTTCAACTTCTTCAGATGAAATACCAAGCAGTCTTGAAGCTTCACCGGGATGAGGAGTAAATACAAAATTATCTCCTGAGACTATGATTTTTTCTTTGGCAATAATATTTAGAGCATCAGCATCGATAACTGCTCTAGTGCCAGAACTGATTACTTGTCTCAAAAACAACTTTAAAAATTCGACAGCACCATACTCCTGACCAAGCCCGGGTCCAAGAACTAATACTGGATTCTCTTCTAAAACAGGCACAACTTGTTCAATTAATTCTGATGAAAATCCTTTTTTTTGCTCTGGGAAAACTGGCATTATCTCATCAGGCAATCCTCTTAGATCACCACCAGATGCCACAAAAACTAAGCCTGCACCAATTCCCAATGAAGCACGAGCACTAAGAATAGGTGCGCCTGGAAACTTTGCAGAACCTCCAATCACAATAACTCTTCCAAAACTTCCCTTATGAGCGTTAAGTGCTCTTTTGGGTAAAAATGGAAGTGAATTAGAAGTTAAAAGCGAGAACTCCGATCCTGAGCTTGTATCGATACCAATGTCTATGACTTCTATAGAACCGCAGCTTTCACGTGCCGGGCTTTGCAACATCCCAAGCTTTATTAATTGAACTGTTAAGGTGCTATGGGCTTTTATTGACGGTTTATAAACCTCTCCTGTATCAGAATTAATACCACTTGGAATATCAAGTGAGACTACTTTTACTGAATTTTCGAGACTCGATATGCAATTAATTGCTTCCGCCGCCGCTTCTCTTGGGGCTCCAATGCTAGAAGTACCTAAAATAGCATCAATAATTAAAGAGCAATTATCAAATAGTTTAGTAAAATCAGTATTTGAAATCCGGCAAAATGATTTAGCAAATTTCGGAATATCTTTACCAAAAAAGAAACAATTCGTCTGAATATACGAATTGCATTTAATTGCTGTCTTTAAAAAATGCTCAACATTAGTTTCTAATTCTAAGGAATACTTTTTTCCTTCAAGTAAAACCACCTTAACATCATGGCCATTTTGTAATAGATGCCTGGCAACAACAAATCCATCACCACCATTGTTCCCGCAACCAGCAACAATTATGATTGAATGATCTGAGTTTAATTCTGCTCTATAGATTCGAGTAATGGCAGTGTACATTTCCTGGCCTGCTTTCTCCATAAGAGAAAGAGCGGAAACTCCACTTTTAATAGTAGTATCGTCAAATACTTTCATTTCAGAAGTAGAAGGTAACTTCACAAAAACTTCACTTTGCTTAAAAACTTAGGTTCCAAGCTCTCTCTGGATAACCTCTGCGATATCATTAGCAGTCTTATCACAGGAATTTTGATCCTCGCATTCAACCATTACACGAGCCTTATTTTCGGTACCTGAATAACGAACTAAAATTCGGCCGGAATTTTTAAGTTCTGTCTCTTTTAGTTTAATAATTTCCTTTATGCTTGGAACAGAATCTAAAGAAGGTTTTGAAAGTACCTCAATATTTACTAATTTTTGAGGAAATTTTATGAAGTCTTTAGCAAGTTCAGATAATGGTTTTTCGGTTCTACACATCACTGACATCACAGCTAGTGCACTTAATATTCCATCTCCAGTTGTAGCAAAATCAGTGAAAATTGTATGCCCGGATTGTTCTCCGCCTAAATTACAACCATTTTTCGTCATGGCTTCCAAAACATATCTATCACCAACAGCAGCTCTTACAAGTTCAAGATCATGCAATTTAAATAATTTTTCTAGTCCAAGATTAGACATTACAGTCCCAACTACTTTATTATTTCGCAAAACCCCTCTTCGTTTCATATCAAGTGCACAGATAGCAAGCACCGTATCTCCATCATGAATCTCTCCTTTTTCATCTACAAAGATAGCTCTATCGCCATCACCATCTAAAGAGATGCCAATATTTAGATTTTGCTCTGATACGAGTTGCTGCATTACCGCAGGATATAAACTTCCAAATCCGGCATTAATGTTGCGACCATTTGGACTGATTCCACGTGCAGTAACTTCGGCTCCAAGTTCCTGACATGTTTGAGGAGCTACTATATAACAAGCACCATTTCCACAGTCGAAGCCAACCTTCATTCCTTCCAGTGAAAGTTCCCTTGGAAAATAACTTTTCAAATAAACAGTATATCTTCCAACTGCATCATTGATACGTACCGCCTTTCCCAAAGCAGAAGCCTTAGCAGATCTTTCCTTCAGATCTTTAGAGTCAAATAGCTTTTCAACTTCTATTTCAAATTCATCTGCTAACTTAAAACCATCAGCTCCAAATATTTTTATTCCATTATCTTCATACGGATTGTGTGATGCCGATATCATAATGCCCGCATCTGCCCTCATGCTTTTTGTCAGATAGGCAACCGCTGGAGTTGGAATTGGTCCAGTAAGCATTACATCGACGCCCATGGCTGTAATTCCAGAAGCCAAAGCACTCTCAATCATATATCCAGAGAGTCTTGTATCTTTACCAATAAGAATTCGATGTTTACGGTCTTCTTTTAAGAAAACTGAAGCTACTGCTTTGCCAAAACGAACTAGACTCTCTGGATCTAGTGGCGGTACATTTGCAGTACCTCTGACTCCGTCAGTTCCAAAATATTTTCTCATTACGATTCTTTCCTATTATATTAATTGCATTGCAGCAATTTTCTTCAAAATAAAACTTAATTATTACTTGCTTAGGACCTGTATAGCCTTACTTTTCTTGTAAAGAAATTTTAATGCTTACTTCAACTTGATTAATACTGCTTTCTATTAAATTACCAGGACTTCTTACAGAAAGTGTTTTAGTCAAATTTGTGCGAATATCTCTGATATCAACAGGCTCCGTTTCAATTCTCTTAACATTCTTCATGCTATTCTCTGGACCACTAACTATAATTGTCGAAGGTTTAACTTCGATACCGATTAATTTTACATCTTCAGGTAGATTTCCATATCTTGGAACAACTACCTGGACTTCTCTTTCAACCTTTTTATCTAAGGCAATTTCTAACTGAGAAGGCTCGATAGAGACTACCTCAATCGAAGGTGGCAATGATAGTCCTTCTTTATTTAACTCTGCTCTAAAAGAGTTTTCTACACCTGTAGGCAACTCAATCTTGTAAGTAAATTTTGAAGTTGCTACTTGAGAAACTAAATATGAAGGACCTTTAACTGTTACCTGAGCCTTAGGTCCTAAGGGCCAAACCAACATCTTATTCTGTGGAATATTTTTAATCTCAATAGGAGCAGTGAACCCAATAACAGAAAAGTTAGTATCGCTATTAACGTAATAGCAAAGAGCAATCGCAATGATTAGTGAGAAAATTTTAAGACTTAGATTCTTCAATCTCAACATCTCCTATGTCTTCATGAGTTGTAATTAATCTATGAAGAGCATCTCTTAACATTGCTGCATCAAGATTTCGTGTAATCCTACCTTCGCGAACTAGTGAAATAGTGCCATTCTCCTCTGAAACAACAATTATAATAGCATCACTTCTCTCTGATAAACCCATGGCGGCTCTATGTCTTGTGCCTAAATTTGGATCTAGATCTGGATTATGACTTAATGGAAGTACACAGCCTGCGGCTTTTATTCTGCCACCCTCAACCACAAGTGCTCCATCATGTAGAGCAGAATCTTTAAGAAAAATACTACAAATTAGTTTTCGATCCACCTTTGCATCAAGAGTCACTCCGTCCTCAACAAATTCATCAAGTCCAATCTCTTGTTGAATTACAATAAGAGCACCCAATTTCTCGCGCGAAATTTTTGCGCAAGCCAAACTTAATTCTTCGATCGTGTCATTTAATACAGGTTTTCCCATCCGTACAAATACAGGCTGAAGCCCTACTTTTGTTAAGCCTCTTCGAATCTCATCTTGGAAAATAACTATGATAATAAGAATAATTGAACTTAGAAAATTGCCTAAAAACCAAGCTACGGTATTAAGTCCTAAAGGCTTAGCGATAAAATAAATAAGTATCACTACCGCAAGTCCAGCCAACATTGGCGCGGCACGAGTACCCTTAATAATCAACAATCCACGATAAACGAGGTAGGCAACTATTAAGACATCTATAACTTGTCTTAAAAAATTATATTCTGTGCCTAAACCCAACATGATCAGTAACCTTCAAAACTAGGAGTAACTAACCCTTGAAATCTATATAGCAGCAAGTATTTTTGATACTGGAACTGAAGAAGTATTCTCCTCGCTAGCACTTGCCACACTAGTACTAGGAACTCCTCCCCTCGGTCCACCAGCAGGTCCTGGAGTTAGTTTTTCGCCTTTCATTATTTTTTCAATATCATCAGAATCAAGAGTCTCTTTTTCGATCACAGCTTCAGCCATTTTATGAAGAGTCTCTATTCTTTCACTCAAAAGTCTCTTTGCAACATGATACTGAGACTCAATAATACGCTTTACCTCGCGATCAATTGCCATCATGGTATGACCAGAAACTTCTTTCTTGGTAGAGAAATCTTTACCCAAAAAGACTGAACCCTCTTGTCCACCATAAGCCACGGGACCCATTTCTTCGCTCATGCCCCACTCACAAACCATTCGTCTTGCAATTTTTGTAGCTTGCTCGATATCAGAAGCTGCTCCGGTTGTAATTTCACCAAAAACAAGTTCTTCGGCTGCTCTGCCACCAAAAAAGACTGCTAACTGATCCATCCAATAATCTTTAGTATATGTATATCGGTCACCTTCGGGTAATTGTTGCATCAAACCTAGTGCCATTCCACGAGGAACTATTGTCAATTTATGAACAGGATCTGCATGTGGAGAAAGCTTTGCCACTAAGGCATGTCCAGATTCATGGTATGCAGTAACTTTTTTCTCTTTGTCGTTGAGAGCCATAGAGCGTCTCTCTGCACCCATCATGACTTTATCTTTTGCATGTTCAAAGTCAGCTTTTGTTAACTTATCTTGATTTAAACGAGCAGCATTCAAAGCTGCTTCATTAACTAAAATTTCTAAATCGGCACCTGAAAATCCTGGAGTTCCTCTGGCAACAACTTCAAGATTAACATCATCTGCCAAAGGAGTTTTCTTAGTATGAACTTTTAAAATGCCAGATCTTCCATTAATATCAGGTAGAGAAACTACAACTCGTCGATCAAATCTACCTGGTCTCAAAAGAGCAGGATCTAGAACATCCGGCCTGTTTGTGGCAGCAATCAGAATAACTCCTTCATTGCCTTCAAAACCATCCATCTCAACAAGTAATTGATTTAAAGTTTGCTCTCTTTCATCATGTCCACCGCCCATTCCAGCTCCTCTGTGGCGACCTACTGCATCAATTT
>JAWXBT010000469.1:0-2731 GCA_034440315.1 bacterium | reverse complement strand
GTACGGTTCTCATTGACATAGTTTCCATTAGTATCGGTCTTTATTCTCTTATTATATCTTTCAACATTTAATACTTCCAGCAAATAGAAAGTCAAACCAAAATTTACTGTTTTGAGATTGTGACGTGATTCTTTGTATGTCAAATTTTCAAATGGTATTCCAGACACAAATAATGACTCTTTGGCAACATCAAAATCAAAACTGGTATAGATGGGTTCGGGAGCTTTGTTAAAGTTAAGTCTTAGGTTAGATAGAAAGAATCCAATTGTGGGCCTAAAGTAGGCTATGCCAAAATTTCTAGATATATCATCGGTGTGAAACGAATATTTAATTGGATCCGTAATTTGACCGGCTTGAGCTTGAGGATTGTATGGAGCTTGGACTAGTCCATAATTAAAAGCAAGAAATGAGGTGCTTGCGATATCAAATAGTTCATACGTTTCAATTGTATTTTGAACTTTATTTCCAAAATTCCTAATATCAACGTCCATTGATTTTAATCGCTTTCTTATACCATCCAATTCTTTGGTTACTTGATTCTGATAGTATAAATATTCAGTCTCAAGACTAGAATAATCAGCTAATGAGGATAAATATTTATGATGCTCAAGTTGAAGTTTTTGAGAGTATAATGAAACTGAATCTGACTTCACCCTTAGTTCGGTTATTAGTTCAGTATTTTCCTTTTTTGATTTTTGCAAAGCAAGTCTATTGCTAGTTAGCTCTTTATCAAGATCAATAAGTTGTTGCTTTAATAATTCTGCTGCTTTCCTCAAAGATTTTGTCTGTTCTTCAAGAGCTGACTTTTCAATAGATGTCAACTCATTTCCTGTAGATGGTGGTTCAAGACATGGCAGACTATTTTCATCATCAAAGGGGAACCGAATTCCAGTTATTGCCGCATCTCCTGCTTTAATGTTTACAACAGCTATTCTCAATACCCATTCCGTGTTGCATTTTCCTTTAACTAGCTCACCTTTTGATTCATACCGGATCATTACAACACCACTTTTTGTCTTTATCGGGCATATATTCCTAAACTCTGGACGTATTGTGGTTTTGGAAGACATGAATTCCCTAATCAGATATTCCCCAATAGCTTCGGTATATCCTTTAACTGAACAATCCGGGCGAAATCGCCAGGTCTCATCGAAATTGCCCAGTGTGCACCCTTTGTCGTTGATGTCTTCGTAAAGGGATGGAAATGGGTTAAGCTGACCTGTTCCAACGCATAGAATATCTTGAGCCTTAGCGATAATTTCAGTTTTACCTGTACTTTTTAATTGAAAAAGCTTGTTAAGAAGACCTTCATATTGAAAAACAGAAATCCTTGCTAACTCGAAAGAATCAATAGATTGAGCAGAAATGGTATGTGTCAGTCCAAAAAGAAAAAAGAGTCTAATTAGAGATCTCATCTGTTAACATAATTCACTGTAATTGACTCAATGACATATTTATATCCCTTTCGAAAATCACCATCCTCTGATTGAATCGTAGGTTCTAATGCAACTTTTACATTCTTGTTTACTTCATCCTCGTAAACAATAATGCCATTGTTTTGAGCTCTAAATAATTGGTTGTACGAAGCTGTACCCTGAAGTGTTCCGGGAATATCCGAGTCATTAACAGGTTGAGGATCACTGAAAAATGAAAACTTTTCCATAAAAAAATTTACATCCTCATATTGGAATCTTTTTTCTGAAGTTATTCGATCTAGAAATTGATCAATAGTATACTGAGTCGGTATTTTTTCGTCTTTGTTCTGAATTTCAAAGATCCCTCCTTTTCTAAATGACTTTAAAATCAAGGCTTTCGTTTGTTCCTTAAGTGTTGACGAAAATTCTTTTTTATAAAGTAATTCAAGACGAGAATAGAATGTCCTCATCGTTTGATAAATTTCCATTTTCGGGTTGAAGTCCTTATCTCCAGAATATTTTGGTAAGCCTGACTTTATATAAATAAAAACAGGGCGAAGTTGTGCTGTTTCTTTGACAATAGCTGCAGTTGCATAATGTTTTAAACTATCCGCCAGATTATGAAGACTCGCGTTGTAAGTAACACCTGGTTTAGCCGCAATGGCCGTATTAGAGAAGACTATGTATGATGAATCGATGGTGGCTATCAGTGAGTCAAGACTGAAAAATTGGCCTGGTATCTTGTCAAGCCCTTCATTTAAAACTCGCCCTATGTTTCTAAAATATCGATCTGGATTTGGCGTACTAGAGGCAATTATTTCAACCCAATTGTATTTATAAATATCCACCATCTTTCCAGATCTAGTAGAATCATTATAGATGAAAAATTTGCTATTCTTGCCAGGTACTCGGAGGTTTTGATATTCCTTTCCGATTCCTGCTGTACAGTTATCACATTTGAACTGTGCAATTGAATTGACCAGTGCCGTTGAATCCAAGAGCAAAGAATCTTCAAATACAAAGAAATACTCCGTTTGCGAAGATTTAGTAATACAAGATGACTGCAAGATGAGCAGCCCAATGAGAAAAGCTATTGCAAGATTTCCTAGAAATTGATTGTTCCACATGGTGTTTTTAATTTGTGTGAGTGGGTTCAGCGGGAAGGATGTTTTCAAATTGATGCCGAAGCCCTTCTGCGGCAAGAATTGCTTTAGCATTTGGGGTTTGTTGAAAATTAACTAATGAGGTTAATTGGTCATCAGATAAGATACCATGAGTTTCTAATGCATATTCATTATTACCAATCTCATTCAGAG
>JAWXBT010000468.1:0-4440 GCA_034440315.1 bacterium | reverse complement strand
GAAAAGACTTTGAGACTTTCGATAGCGTATATCTGCCTCCCGCTTATTGGTTTCTAATTCCTTTCGATTGCGGATATCACTAATAACTCCACTCCACGCAATTCTGCCGTCAGCCAATTTTTTAGGCTCGCATGAAGCTTCGATCCATTTTATTTCTGAATCTGAAACAAAAATTCGGCCTTCCCATTTTATAGGTATTACTTCTTGAATGGCCTGTTCAACCAACAGCTCAAATTCCTCCCAATCCTCACGATGAATAAAGACTTTCATTGGATAGGAGCCACTCAGAAGCTTCTCTCCACTAATGCCCAAAATCTTTTCACATGATGCGCTTAAATATGTAAAATCTCTCGAACCATCTGGGTATACTGTGTACTCGAATACAACCACCGGCAGGTTGTCGATTATTTGTTGAATTCCCAGAGTTTGTAACCGCCTTCCCGTATCCATCTTGCTTTTAACAAAAGGTTCAAGATAAAGACTTTTTATCAATAGAATGGGCGCACGTAAGAGTAAGGTAAGATTCTATATCTAATAGGAATAAGTTACTGGATTCGCCTGTGTTTAACTTCCCCAAGATCCCAATCAATCACAAGACCCTCACCAATTTCCTTAGCTGCTTTATTCCCGTAAAGTAACTCAACCAAATAAAGAGCACATTCGTAAGACTTTGCGCCACCTACGGAGGTAATCATTCGGGTGTCGTGAACAAAACTTACATCCTCGTGGACATTGAGTTTTGGAAAAGTCTCTTTAAACCTTTGAATATCTCCGGGAAAGGTTGTGCAGTGATAATTGTCTAACAATCCTGCTTTAGCTAGTACAAAGGCTCCATCACAAAGTGACAGTACATATAAAGCTTGCCTTCCGCTGGAGGAAACAAAATTTATTAATTCCACATTGTCCAGATCAGTTGTCATACTGTTCTTGGCGCTGGGGACAATTAAAATATCAATAGCTGGAAGAGAATCAGTTGCGTAAGAATAGTCTGGCAAAATGCGCAAACCCTCAAATGTAGTAATGGTCTCTCTAGAAGGAGCCACAGTAAATACCTTTATGCCGTTTGCATCATGAAATACGGTATGCTGCAACACATCCATGGGAGCTACCAATTCAGAGTTATAAACTCCGTCAACGACTAAAAAGGCAGCATTCAATACCCTATCGGGCATAACAGGTGGCCCTAGATCTGAGTTGGGTGTTGACTTCTCGCAAGACGTTGCCCAAGCAAACAAAATTGTAACTAGATAAACCTTTGTCATGCTAGATGTTTGTGCTGGCAATATAGATTACTCAATTGAAAAAATGTTTTTAATCCGCATCTAAAATTCATACACAATTGTTTTGATAAATCCTCGGCTATACGATTTCATTGCTATCACCTTTCCCCCTGCTTCATGAATTGAATTCTGCCATTGTGGCAATGATAAAGTCTTTAGCCCAGTTACAATACTAAAAAATCGATACATGATCCATAGAACAACCTTGTGCCAAAGGCGCATCGAAACAAAGTCAGTCGCGATCCAGCAAGCATTGGGTGTAAAAGATGATTTAATTTGATTTGTTACTTCCATCATTTTAGAGTCGATAAACAGGTCAAGATAAAAATTAGTTAACACGCAGTCGTAATCAATGCGAGGAATGTTGTCTTCTGTTCCTAAAATAAATTTTACGGTTTGGCAATCCTTTAAGGATTGCTGAGCCTTTAAAAGCATTTCGGGGGATAGTTCAATATAATCGATACTAAGAGCGGGATTTATCTCAACTATATGAGGAAGAATCCAGCCAGTGCCACCACCTAAAATCAATAGTTTACTTTTTCCTTTAAGATAATTTAGAAAATGCAACTGCGAATTATGAATACCTTTGCCAATTATCAATCTTGCTAAAGAATCATAGATTGGAGCCAATCTATTAAAACCAATTGCCAGTTGGGGATTCATAGTAGAATACCCAGCAGGGGGATTATAAAAACCGCATCTCCCACTATTCGATAGCGGGAATCAATCATAAAAAAATTATGAAATTTGAAGATTGCGATCAGCACAAGGGTCATAAGTAAAAAGGGTAGGGCTGGTATAGCAACAGAATACTGAATAAACAGGAAGAGAGTGATAAGTAGGTTTATTCCGCTTAGAATTAATAAAAAATTTCCTGATGCCTTTTTTCCCCAACGAATGGCAATGGAAGAATGACCATCTTGTTGATCTGTATCATATTCAAACCAGGAAAAAAGAAATAGATTAATTAAGGCGACAATAAACAGTTGGGTAATAAGTAAATATCCTTCTGTAGAAACAGCTGTCAATCTCAATGACCAACCCGGAAGAAGCACCCCAGCAGTGTATAGCAATGCCACCACTATTTCTTTCGCTTTCAGATACTTTTGAAGAAGTATGTAAATCACCACAGCCCCTGAAAGGTACATACCGTTCCATAGAACGACTGAACTCAAATAAAAAATCAAAAAAATAATTATCAATCCTATACAAAATATCAACTTCCACAAAAGGCGCTGATTGAGTTGATGAAATTTGTGTCGCTCACTTGCAGCAGTACTAGCAAGATTTCTTATGTCAAGTAAGCGATCAACGGTATAAATGATCCATACCGTAAGACCTAAGACAATAATATCTGGAGCATGAGGAGAAACAAGAAATAGTTTTGAGAAAAAAAGCGCACTTATCACAGTACCCGCAACCACATCTAGGTTTAATAGATTACATGTTCTATAGAATCGGACTAATATATCCATAAAATAAAAAAACTCCCTCTTTCGAGGGAGCCTTTTGTTATTTCCAAAGATTGATCAAGCGGTTTTCAGTGCCTCAGCACCAGCAACGATTTCTAAGATCTCTTTTGTAATGGCTGCCTGACGAGTGCGGTTGTAAGTTAACTTCAAGTCCTTAAGCAGATCACCTGCATTTTCAGTTGCTTTATCCATCGCAGTCATACGAGCTCCGTTCTCTGCTGCATTTGAATCAAGCAGAGCTTTGTAAAGTTGAATTTTTAATGCCTTAGGCACAAGTCCAACTACAATTTCCGTCTGACTTGGCATATAAATATAATCAACGCTCGGTGTTTTATGCTTTTGCTTGTTTGGTAGTACTGGCAAGAATTGCTCAACGCGAAGGATTTGTGTTGCTACGTTTTTAAATTCGTTATACACTATTTCAATCTTATCGTAAGCACCAGCCCTAAATGAATTCATTAAAAAACCACCCGCTTCAGTTATTGCGTCAAAAGAAAGATTATGAAAAACGGTCGCATAGTCAGAATTCATCTTCACGCTCCTCTTACCAAAATACTCGGCACCTTTTTTTCCTATAGGCAAAATAGTCACGTTACCTTTAGCTGCTTGCGAAGGATACTTATCTACAATCAGTTTATTCGTGGCCTTCATGATTGAGCTGTTGAACGCGCCACAAAGTCCGCGGTCAGACGTGACAACTACTAAAAGTATTTTCTCTTCCACCCGTTGTTCACTGTACCAAGCTTGTTCATCTTGATCAGCCGAAGAAAGATTTTGGAATAGCAGGGTAAGTTTTTGAGCATAAGGCCGCATTTGAGTAATACGTTCTTGCGAGCGCCTCAACTTTGCTGCCGCCACCATTTTCATGGCCCTAGTAATCTGCTGTGTTGAGATTACTGAGGTAATGCGACTCTTGACTTCTTTTAAACTTGCCATATTCGGTTATTCAAGATTTAAGATTCAAAATTGGGAAACTCCTCTCAAATTTTAAATCTTGAATTTTAAATTTTTCATCAATACTTAGACGCTAACTCTAAAGCTACTTTCTTAATCAAATCAGCATCGGCATCTTCAAACTTTCCAGCGCGGAAGTTATCCAACACTTGCCTGTATTGCGCGCGAAGCAGTTCTATAAATTCCTTCTCAAAATCTTTTACTCTCTCAACTGGCACACGATCAATATATCCTTTTGTAGATGCCAAGATAATAGCAAC
Source organism: bacterium (assembly GCA_034440315.1). Lineage (GTDB taxonomy): Bacteria > Bdellovibrionota_C > UBA2361 > UBA2361 > J135 > JAWXBT01. The sequence continues at coordinate 474 of JAWXBT010000468.1, read as the reverse complement.
TTGTTCTTCAACAGGCACGGGTGCATACTGTGCTTGCTTCAACACCTCTGTATTTCTGCGGCCACGTTCAATAGTTAACTTGGTTACTGCGTCAAGGTCTGACCCAAACTTTGAGAATGCTTCCAACTCGCGGAACTGCGCTTGATCAAGTTTTAATGTGCCCGCCACTTTCTTCATCGGTTTGATCTGAGCATTACCACCCACACGCGATACCGAAATACCTACATTAATAGCTGGGCGAATACCCGAGTTAAACAAATTAGTTTCAAGAAAAATCTGCCCGTCAGTAATAGAAATAACGTTGGTAGGAATGTACGCTGAAACGTCATTCGCTTGTGTTTCGATAATAGGAAGTGCTGTTAGTGAACCTCCACCCTTTACAATTCCTTTCAATGAAGGTGGCAAGTCATTCATGTTGCTTGCAATCTCATCATTGTTAATAATTTTTGCAGCTCTTTCAAGTAAGCGTGAGTG
>JAWXBT010000467.1:0-3921 GCA_034440315.1 bacterium | reverse complement strand
TATTTAGATTTTCCCAATTTTCTTGGATGAACAGAAATTGGTATTTCGCATATTTTAGCTCCAACTTTTGAAGCTAAAACAGGAATAAACCTATGCAGCTCTCCGAACAACTCAATTTTCTGTAAAATATCGGATCTATAAGCTTTATAAGTTGAGCCAAAATCTTGTACTTCAACTCCACTCACTAATCGCATGGCTTTGTTTGCAAAATAAGAAGGTAGTTTTCGTATCAAAAAATTATCTGTTCTTACTTTTCTCCAACCACTAACAATATCAAAACCTTCATAAATTTTCTCTAAAAATCTTGGTATATCTTCAGGATCATGTTGAAGATCTCCATCCATAATAATTACTATTTCGCCTTGGGCACTATCAATACCAGCAGAAATTGCAGCAGTTTGTCCATATCTTCTAGATAGTTCTACCAGTCGAATTTTTTTATCTTTAAGATTCAATAATCGATTCAGAGTTTGATCCGTACTTCCATCATCAACAAAAATTATCTCAAAATCAGTATTTTGCTTATTTAATACGTCGAATAACTTTTGAGCAAGCAATGGTGCTGACTCTTCTTCATTTAAGACTGGTATTACAACAGAAATCATCTAATTTTAATAAAAATAGAAAAACATATTAAGTAAGATTATATTTAAGGATGCAATAGATAGCTCGAAAACCATCTTTCCAACCTATTTTCTTACCTTCAGCATAAGTTCTACCGTAATAAGATATACCAACTTCATAAATTGCGACCCCTTTACGAGCAACTTTTGCAGTAATCTCAGGTTCAAATCCAAATCGATCCTCTTCAATGTGAATACTTTGAATCACCTCTCTCTTAAATGCTTTATAGCAAGTCTCCATGTCTGTCAGATTAATATTAGTAAACATATTGGAAAGAAGGGTAAGAAATTTGTTTCCCATCATATGCCAAAAATAGACAACACGATGAGGACCTGATCCAATAAACCTTGATCCATAAACAACATCTGCCCTACCTTTTAAAATAGGATCAATCAAAAGGGGATATTCTTGTGGATCGTATTCAAGGTCAGCATCCTGAATGACTACAACATCACCAGTAGCTTCTTTAATTCCGGTTCTCAGGGCAGCACCTTTGCCCATGTTTTGTGAATGATAAACAATTTTATGAACTAAACTTGCAACCTCATTTTTGAGAAGCTCCCTTGTACCATCCGTCGAAAAATCATCGACTATGATAATCTCTTTGTCAGGGACAGGGCTCTTCTTAACAGCTGCTATAATATCTTTGATAGTATGTCTTTCATTATAGCAGGGTATTATGACAGAAAGCTTCATATATGGCTAAAATCATTAAGAATTTAATTCTCCGTGACTTATATCAGGATTATTTAATTTTGGCTAACTATTTGTATTTGTAGGATTAGTTATAAATAAAACTTTCAATATTAAAAACAAAATCATTAGATATGAGAATTTTATTTAGTTAATCCTATAAATTTAATTTTGGGTAAAGGTATTCCATCCATTCAAGATCGCTAAAAGCATGGCCACAGGAAGCAGAAGTTAAAATCTGAGCTTTAAAAGAAGGAAACTCAGAATTGATCTTATTGAGTCTTTGATCGCCCTGTTCTTTTTCAAATTGAATTTCAGAATTTTCAGGGTTTGTACAATATACTCCAGCAATAAAAATACCACCTCGAACAAAAAACTCATTCCAATAATTCTTATAATCAAAAATTTTCATTAAGGCTCTGCTTGAGCAGTCAGTTGAATAAAGATCAAATGGAAAATTTAAGAATTCATCATAATGTATGCCACAGGAATGAAGACCAACATAAATGCCATTTTCACTAAGTCTTGAATAAAGATAACTATAGCCATCGATAACTACCTGTTTCCTATGCGAACTCATATTAGGCCATTCAATCAACGAAGGTTCATCAAGAACGATAATTAAAGATCCTAAAAATTCTTTCTTTATAATTGAAGCTTGCCAAAGAGATTGCTTAATTGAAATCTCACAACTTAATTCGAACTGATTTTCGAAATCTTCATTTCCACCGATATCCTGATTGAGCATAGAAAAAGTTACTGGTCCGACAACCTGACCTTTAATAATTTTTATTTTGCTATCTTTCCAAAGCTTTATAGCTGAAAAAAATCCACAGGCCTCTTCTTGATTATAACCATTCCAATTAAAGCTGGTGGCTCTTTCCGCTCTTTTCATCATTAGTTCTTGATCTGATTTTCTGGGCAATTCCGGCCAGAAGGGTAAAAGATACTTTCTTGAAGATATGAAATCTAAGGCATCTGCTTCAGATTTAAATGGAAGGGAACCCACTCCAAAATGGGTATAACCTTGTAAAAGACCTTTGAGGGATTGTACGATCACAGTCTGAGATTGTAATTCAAGCCTCTAAGCAAAACCAGAAAATTTTCAATAATAATACCGAGGAAGAGTAAAACTATAAGCGGGGTTCTGTTATTACGATCATTACTCTATGCATGACGTTACCGTAATGCTTTAGCAACACACCCGAAGACTAGCACGGGCCGCGCTCTCTACTACCCACAAGGAGCAATAGCCGCCTTCCTATTTGGTCTTGCTTCTACTGGGGTTTACCAAGCCAGAAAGTTACCTCCCTGCTGGTGAGCTTTTACCTCACCGTTTCACCCGTTCCTGCCTTAAGTTTCCCTAAGACAGGTGGTTTTCTTTTCTGTGGCACTTTCCCTGAGTCACCTCACGCTGTCGTTAACAGCCAGTCTGCCCTTTGAAGCCCCGACTTTCCTCTGAATGGTTTATTATCCAGCGATCGTACATCCTACTCTTCCTCGCTATTTTGAAAGTGATCTTATCAGAATTAAGAAGACTTTACGAGTTGGCTAAACTTCAGAGCTGGAATTTAGATCTAGTGATGAATTAACTAAATAAAGCATTCTAGCACACCCCGGGCACTGTATTGGAATAGGACTTTTTGCAACTCTTACTAACATTTGAGGAACTAATTTTACAAAACAACCACCACAATTATTTCCTTTTAAAGGAGCAAGTGGATCCATTGGATATTTTCTTAAAAGTGTTTCGTATCTGGTTAATACTTCAGGCTTAATTCTCTGTGCGACATCTTTGCGTTCATCTTGCCTTGTTTTTTTATCTGATTCTATGAGGGATAACCTGTCAAGAATCCCAGCTTCTAACTCAACTAATTCTTGATTTATAATATTTATTTTTTCAGTGAGTTCCTTTTTTGTTTTTTCATATGGCTCCATCTCTGTAAGGATCTTGATAACACTTTCCTCTCGTTGTGCTAACTGTTTTGAAGTTGAGTCAATTTCTCGAGTAGCCGCCAATTGAGCTTTTACGTTACCTAAAGTTGAAAGCATTTTTCTTCTGTCGGATAACTTTTCTTGTTGAAACTTGATATCCCCTTCCTCCCTTTTATAGGCAGCCTGAGATTCTTTTAATTTTAGCTCTACTATATTTAATTTCTGAGTAAGATCTTTTAGATTGACTTTCCTATCATTAACTGCTTTTTCAGCTTCTCTCTTATTAGCTATCAATTTTCCAAGTGCTAAATCTATTTTATTGATTTCTAAAAGATCAGTGGGAGAAAAGGGTGATTCAGACATAAATTTTTTGCTCCAAGCAGAGAATATGATGCTATGTTAACATAGCTACTGCCAATCGCCATAACTGATAGAAATTGCCTAAGAAATAGAGCACATAAAGTTGACACCGCTTTCATTTGCAAGCATATTTCTAGGGTTTGATTTTATATGGCCCTATAGCTCAGTTGGTTAGAGCAACCGGCTCATAACCGGTGGGTCCCCCGTTCAAGTCGGGGTGGGGCCATACATTTGAACGAAGTGAAAATGGATGGACACGCCCCGACTTGAACCAGCAATAAAGTCAAGTCGATCACTTAGAAGCGAAGC
>JAWXBT010000466.1:0-15124 GCA_034440315.1 bacterium | reverse complement strand
CTATAAAAAAAGGTTACATTTGTTGATACAACATCTATGAGATTTATAAGTTCTTCACCAGAATGATCTGTCTCTATAATTTTTAAATATTCGCTGTGAGAGGCCACACCGAGGGCTCTTAATCTTCTGCCGATTCTATTTTCTAGTAGAGGTTTTTTATCAAGAGAAAGGGAGATTCCCGATTCTTTATAAATTAACTCCCTAAATTCTTCAAAGATATTATTTTCCAACTTTGACTACTCCCCAGGTCTAATTAGTTAAGGCTAGCTAGATTGTTTAGAGATGGTGATTTATTACTAAGTTCATCGGCTATTATTATTTCAGTTGCTTTTTTAGTAGGCGGATCAGAAAAGTATCTTCGATTGTAACTTTTACGAGATAACTCAACTAATGATCTAACATCAAGAATCAATCCGACATCACCATTGGCTGTAATCGCACAGCCAGTTATACCACTATCATCAGCAAACATGCTGCCAAGTTTTTTAATTACAATTGATTGAGTTGATAGAACTTCATCGACCATTAATGCGATATATTCACCAACAGACTCAACAACGACTATTAAGGCATCAATAGGATTTGTATATTTTGGCTCAACTCCATAAAGATCTGCTAGTCTAAAAAGAGGTAAATGCTTTCCTCGAAAATGGAAAGTTTCAGCAGAATCAAGAGTTGTTGAAAGCATGCCTTTCTCTGGTCGAATTAATTCAACAATTGATAGTGCTGGAAGCATATAACTTTCAGTGCCAACTTTAACTTCAATTCCGTCAATAATTGCCAAAGTTAGTGGCAAGGCAATAATAAAATTTGTTCCCTTTCCAACAACAGACTGAATTAGTACATGTCCACGCATACTTTCAATGTTTTTTCTGACAACATCCATACCTACGCCTCTACCAGAGACATCTGTAACAACGGCAGCAGTTGAAAATCCAGCTGCAAAAATAAAGGCAAATACTTCTTGGTCTGTATATGTCTTATTTGGATCTGCAATTCCTTTTTCAATTGCTTTTGCAAGTAATTTTTTTGGATCCAATCCTTTTCCATCATCTGCGATTTCTATATGTACACTACCACCAGCGTGATATGCTTTAAGTAATACATTGCCCGCTTTAGATTTGCCACAAGCAGTTCTTTCTTCTGGTTTTTCAATTCCGTGATCAATAGCATTTCTAACCATATGCATTAGTGGATCGGCTAGTTTTTCGATCAAATTTCTATCTAATTCAGTATCTTCCCCTTCAACTTTGAAGTTTACTTGTTTCCCTATTTTCTTACTTGTATCCCAAATTACGCGTGACATTTTTTGAAAGAGCCCACGTATAGGATCGAGTCTCATTGACATACCGATGTCTTGTAGTTCTCTGGCAATCTTCTCTACTTGATGTATATTTTTATTTGCAGACTGTTCATTTGGAAGATTTTCACGACACATTTTAATAAGCATCTGAGAGTAAGTGCACATTTCACCAATAGTATCGATCAGTTGATCTAATCGAGAAGTTTCTACTTTAACAAATGTTTTAATATCGAGCTTTTTATCCGATCCAGGCTCGGTATTTCCCTTTGCATCAGGCACTGCATGTTCTTGCACAGGAGCAGAAAGCACTGTTTTGTTTTCGACTGGTGCTGCTACAACAATTTGCTCTTCAGTTGCTTTAGCGATAACACCGCCTGTTAAATATTGATTTAACTTTTCAATATATTGGGCAGTTTGATCTAATCTTTTAATGGAGCCATTCGAAATTAAGGCCGCTTTAGCATTATTAATCAACTTCTTTTGTAGATCCGTATATGCCAGAACAAGTTCTGTAAGAGCTGCATCAAAAGGTCGAATATCATTTCTGGCTTCATCCAGAAGATTTTCTGTAATATGAGAGGTCTTTGCAATTTCTTCAAGATTAAAATATGCCGAAGCTCCCTTAATAGAATGAATGCATCTAAAAATAGCATTCATTTGCTCTTTATCTAAACTTGCACTTGATTCAAGTAAGATTACTTCAGTGTTATTTAAATGCTCCTCAGCTTCAGATGCAAATTCGGAAAATACATCAGTATCTCCAGCTAATTTGTATTCAGCTGGGAATGTGAGCTCAACACGTTGTGTAGATCCAGTATGAGAAGTTGGTTTTGATACTGCCACTGGAGCACTTTTTGTTACCTCAATTGCTGCTGTCATTGAAGTAACAGCGTTAGGAGTAATCGAGTTAGAGAGTTTCTCTTTAACTCTTTGAATAAAAATCTCACTTGGAACGGTGCTGTCTTTGCCAATCGAAAAATTCTTCAGACTAGTTACAGACCACTCTTTAAAGCTTAACATTAGTTCGAAAAGCTTTGATATATCATTTTCGAGCAAAAGATCTTCCATGAAGTGAGCTACTTCACCAGCAGATTGTAACCCTACAATTGCAGCTTCTCCCTTAAAATTATGTAAGTATCCTTTTAGATATGATAGAAGCTGATCAACACCTGTTTTTAATACTGCTTCAGATTCAGGATCTTTACTTTGATTATTATAATCATTTTGAATTTCTAAAATTCTACCTTCAAACTCATCTAATCCAGTTGTATGTTTCTCAATGAATTGAGGTAAGAATTCAAGGTCAACTCCAATAAGATCTTTTAACTCTGATGGAACTTCACTTTTAATTACAGTTTCAGTTGTATTACTTAATTCGTGTGGAAATTTTATGTCATTATTTTTATTGAGAAAACTCTGTGTTGAAATGATAAAATCATTTAGCAACTTTGAGAAGACTGCAAAATTCGGATTCTCCCAGTTACTGAGCAAGTGTTTACAAGCGGATTCAAATCTTTTTGAATCCTGTGTCGAGGCAGATTGTGTCAGTAATTCTTCCGTTAAATCACGGAGCATTTTATTTGTATCTTTATCCTCAGGACCGCTCATTAGAACGAGCATTAAAGACATCTCTTCAACTTTTTTTAACAGAATATCTAAGCTCACTAGATCCTCCCACCTTACAATTAACTTTCTGTTTTTTTGGCAGAAAATTTGCGCAGAAAAACACTTACTTTGCAGTAGTTGAAAGCCATTGCAGACAATAACGGCAGATTAAACAAAAATCTTGTGTACAAATTTTCGTTAGGAGTTTCAGCATTTCGTTTCAGTATAAGCACTTAAGTTTTGCCTTTGATTGGTCGAGTTTATGTACTAGTTGGGGAAAGTAAGTGCTTAAAAACTTATTTATCTAGGTCTAACTATTGGATATATTTAAGTTCTACTAGTTCGTTTATCTAAAAGGATCGTCAATGGCTAACGAATCAACTTCTCTTTTGGGACAAAATGATGCTGGGCTTGCTCACTTAAGTGGAAAATATCTAACTTTCGCACTTGGTAAAGAAAAATACGGTGTAGAGATCTTAAAAGTTCAAGAAATTATTGGGGTCATGAATATTACACATGTTCCAAAATCTCCTTCTTACATGAAAGGGGTTATTAATCTTAGAGGTAAAATAATTCCTGTTATTGATTTAAGATTGAAATTTGGAATGCAGAGCATTCCATATGACGATAAGACTTGTATTATAGTTGTTAACTTAGAAATTAATAGCTCAATGATTCCAGTTGGAATCGTGGTAGATACAGTTCTTGAAGTAACCCATTTCAGCCCAGCAGATATTGAGTCTGCTCCAGATTATGGAATCAGTGCAAAAACTAAATTCATTCTGGGAATGGGTCAAACTAAAGACAATCCAGTCGCCATTCTAGTTGATATTTCTGGTGCTTTAACACCTGAAGAAATAGCTGGTGTTGTTAAGGCTGTTGCCGCTAACTAAGATTCACTTCAAAGAAATCAAAAAGCGGGTGAGGCCTTTCGGCATCCCCCGCTTTTTTTTTACTTTACAGATTATCCGATAGTATCTGTATTAAAGAATGTGCCAACTAGAGATCTCAAAATGAAAGCTCCAACTGCTACCACAAGTAATCCAAGAGCCGAAGAATAGCTTCCTAAAGCTGCTGCCATAATAGCGCCAAGTCCGGCAGCTACCATGATTAAAGCTCCAAAAGATCCTTCGATGTAACCGAATAATCTATTTACTGCTTCACTAACGCGTTCATCGTTATATGTACCAACAAGTTCAGACTGAACTTCTTGAGCTATAACATCAAGGTGAAGACCGATTACAATCAAGAGCATTCCAATTGTAAAAAGTCCGATCTGAGTTTGAGTTTGAGTAGGTGCTGAAACAATCGTTACTACTCGTTGTGAGAAAGAAGTTGCCTTCTCGCGAACTGAATTAATCGTATTTAAGAACATTATCGTCTCCGTTTTTGTTTAAAGTTCAATTTTTCTGCGAGAAAAACCGGAGAGAACCTAGGTGGGAAAACTTTTCTGACGTGGGCACTACGCAATTTGCCAACATCCCCGTGTTGCATGGAGGGTTATGTAAGGATTAGAGAAGGAGGTGACTTAAAGTAGTGAAAATTCTTAGACTAGGAGGTAACTGTCTGATTTAATTAGGGACGGAGCCCATTTATCTTAGAAATAAAGGTGAATTAAGTAATGTTTCTATGGAAAATGGGCTCCGTCCCTAATTAAAAAAAAGGAGGGCAACTGAGCCCTCCTTTTTCTCGTTATACGAGCTTTTTAAGCTTATCCGATGGTTTCTGTGTTGAAGAAAGTTCCAACAAGGGAGCGAAGGATAAAAGATCCAACTGCCACCACAAGTAAGCCCAGAGCTGCTCGATATTGTCCGAAAGCAGCTGACATGATTGCGCCTAATCCAGCAGCAACCATGATCAAAGCTCCAAATGATCCTTCAATGTATCCGAACATTCTATTTACTGCTTCAGCAACACGCTCATCATTGTATGTGCCAACTAGTTCCGATTGAACTTCTTCAGCCATGGCTTCAAGACTTAATCCACCAGCAATTAAAGCAACACCAAAGATAAAAAGAGCTATTTGGCTCTGAGCTTTTGTTGGTGCATAGAAAGCGACGGACAACTTCTGAGCAATTCTCAGATTTTCTCTCTTTGTCTTTTCGAAAAGAGAATAAATATTATTCATAGTAACTCCTAAAGTGATTTTTTGGTAACACACGACAATTGCACATATTTGTAAGTGCCTCTTTGCTTTCATTAATGTAGTACTGATTCGAAGCCATGGAAGGGGAGTAAAACAACCTGTTAAACTAAACCTTACATTGGTAGAAGCAGTGCCGTCATCAATAACAATCGAGTGGCAGCTCACAGTTGGGCAATGTCCCATTTTTGTACTAATGTTATGATCTCATCCTCGAGGAATGTATCATATCTTTTGGAAGCTGACCCCGAAAGATACTTGCCTAAGCCATTGAAATTATTGAGATGTATGCTTGCTAATTAGATCAAAAGCTTTGTCTTCAGCGGCACTGTTATCTGCTCCTTCAGCAATACCAGCATTCGCTCCCATGTAAGATTTTATTTTAACGGTTTGGGAAGGGCTGGATTCGGGGCTGGATCCAAATGCAACTGCCTCCGCAGCAATCCATGCGCGAGTTCCATTATCTGTTTTTACACGAAACCACTGACCTTGACGATCCTCTACATTCATTCTTGTTCCACTTTGAACTTCCATTAAAGAACTATTGTCTTTGCCAGGTCCAGTTCTCAAGAATGTTTTATCTACAATAACTGTAAGTACAGGTAGACCTGAAGAGGAATCATTTAGAGATTTTTTCCTAGTATCGATGTTTTTACTTGGAGATCTATCTTCTGATGTTGAGTAGACTAGTTGATTCGATTTAGTTGTTAGACGGGCATGCTTTGGCCCAGAGCCAACCATTGATGAAAGTCTCTCAACTTCTGCCTCAGATATAAGTAATTTATTTTTAACTTGCTCAAGCTCTTTTTGCAGACCTATAATTCTAGATTGAGAAGATTGATTATTAGATTGAGCTGCAATACGATCTTTTTCTGCTTTTGCAATTTCTTTCTGTTTGGCAGCAAGTTTAGCAAGAGTAATTTCATATTCAGTTTTTAAGCTTTCTAAATTTTGATCTGTTGTTGAAACAGCCTCTTTCGCAAGCTCTTGTTGAGTTTCAGATAAACTTGCATCTCCTGACTCATTGAGAGTTTCATTGATAATTTCTTGATTGAGAGTTGCAGAAATACTTTCCGAGGTATCTTTAGGTATTTCTGTTGTTGTCTCTTCTTGTAAAATTTCTGATTCTGCAACATTTTCAGTAGTAGTTTCGCTAGTGACAGCTTTATTTATGATTTCTTTCTCAGCTTTTAATAACTGGGCTCTCATTTTATCGAACTCTTCTTGTTCTATAGCAAAAGAATCATCTTGATTGTTAGCGGCAGCTTCTTCAACACTGGCTTTTAGATTTGAAACTTTCTCCTTAAGTGTTGTTACGACATCCTCAGCCCTGGCATATTTTGGATTGCAAAGTAGAGCTACGATTAAGACGGTAAGGCAAATTTTCATAAAATACTCCATAAAAAACCTATAAAAAGCAGCTTTAAATATCTGTTTAAAAACATGCCCTAATCTATATTCAGAAAGGACAAAATCAAAAAACTACAAAGCAGCTTGCAATTTTTGTTCAGTACTGCTTGATTTTCTAATTCTTAAATCTCTTTCTTGTTGAATTAGAGCCTGCAACTCTTTTGGAGAGGCAATACCATCAAAATAAATTTCAATTCCACTTGTTGCGGCACTACCAATTGCGAGTGCTCCAATATTAAGGCCTCTTTCTAGCAGTGTTTGGTTAAGCTCGATGCTGCGAATATCTTCATAGCGAACTCTAACAATACTTTGTCGAAGAGAAATTATGCCGATTCGAGTTTCCATGCCTCTATTATCAACAGTGAAGTTGGCATCATAAATTGGGAAAACTAAATTCATTAGTCCATAAAGCGGTAAGAGACTAAATAGAGGTAGAGTTAAGTAGAAGTTCTTACCGGCCACTAAAAAAAGCTTTCCTGTGATTATGCTTTGTGGAAAGTATGAAGAAAGGAAAATGCTAGCTGCGCAAAGCACAAAATAAACTATCAAGCGTTTCCATTGAGAACGCCAAGCTCTGTTGATTGTGATCTTTCCCTCTATCATTACGCCATTACCTTAATCCTAAGCTTTTTTCGATATCATCTAGTTTTCTATTAGTCGAAGGAGCACTAGGTTTATTTGTCGATTTAGGAGTTTCTAACATTTCTTTTAGTAAGTCTCTTGAAGCTGGCTTTTTACTTGCCTGACTTTTGGCAATTTCAGATTCATTAGAATTGTCCAACTGCTTCAAATCATCAACCGGTGAAGCGGAGTCAGTATTACTAAACTGATCAAAAAAAGAAGGTTTCTGATTTTGATTAATAAACTTACTATTATTGCCACTACTAGTTTCTATTGTTCCACCAGATAAGCGGTAAACAGCAAAAAATATTGCAACTAGAACTATCGCAATAAGATTCTTCCTATCTAGAAATGGTGCTACAAATGCTTTTGCAGATAAGACTCCCATAGCAAGTTCCTTTAAAGTTAATTACCAGCTCTATAATGTCTCCAGCGACCCTGACGAATCTCAGTAACCGCTTGATGGGCTGGACGATAATAGTGACCTTCCGGATCTAGTCCTGGAGGCACATCCACTACATCGATCATTGGTTCTTCCCATACATATTCAACGACACCAGGTGGTACATCAGCCTTTGTAGATTCAACTGGAACCTCTCGATAAACAGTTCTTGTTTCGACGATAGGCGAAGCAAGCGAACAGCCAGTTAAAGCTATTGCTGATCCTATAATAATTATGAGCTTTGCTCGAGTTAATACTTTTATTTTCATGATTGTCTTATCTCCTGATTGGCATTTCCTTTTGATGCTTGACTAAAAACATTATTTATAGCCTTGCTAACGACTTCGCTGCCCTTAGTACTTTCTTCTTGGGCTTGCAAAGAAGCTCTATATTGAGCGAAGGCACTAGCTCCACTTGGAGCAATTATGCTTACCCGTTCAATAGCGGCAGTAAAATCTCCATTACATTCCTCAAGTACTGATTGGAAAAGTTGATTATCATCACCATTATTCGTACTAATCCAGTAATACGCAGGTTCCAGAGGTAAAACAAGCGCGGCTTCACCAATGTCTGAGAGTAAATAGAATTGCGATTCAACACCTTTGACGGTGCGAAGTCTCAAGATTACATCACTTTGTTGTTCATTTAAATTAAATGCTTTGGCAGTCATATGGAATTTACTTGGATCCTGACGTAAGAAGATCTTATGGGCACTATTTTGAACGATTGCCTGTCCTCCAGCTCCAACATAAAAATCTTCACCAGATTGAGAAGCTGCGATAACAATACCTTTCCTTTTACGATAAAGACGGAAAGCAGACTCAATAACTCCGGAGGAGGTTTTACCAATTAAATCATGAGCCTCATCGAATACTAGTATTTTGCGAGAATCAAGTTCTGAAGGATCGTTCATGACTTCATCTGCCCAAAGCATGGCGATTTTTAAGAATACTCGTTGCAGGTCAGGGTTCCTACTTAATCCTTTCAGATCAAATACAATAAAGCGTTCTCTAAGTTTAAGAGCACCTGGTCTGTCGAAGAAGCGCGCATAAGTACCTTCTCCGTAATACTCAGACATAAGTAGAGAAATTTCAATTCTTCTTGAAGAAGTACCTTCATCTTCGTCAACACGTTTCGGAGCGCGCAGAACTGCCACTACATCACTAAGAATAAATTGTCTGCGCATTGGCCCATTTCTATAGATTCTATGAGCTTCTAAGAGTGCAGTAATAATATCACCCGTTTGTAATCTAGAAAGTGGTCTGCCATTTTCAGTGGCCATATCAGCAACAATATCCGAGCAAATATCAACTAGATCTTTAAAATCTTCGTTTGTATTGTCGTGTGGACACTCTCCTAATCTTGCTAAAAAGTTCATGGCTGGGGCTTTAGAAGGAGTTGCCTCGTAGATTCGACCACCAAAAAGATGAGCGATTTTTTCGAAACCACACGGTTGATTTGGCATACCTTTATCAAATACGAAAGTAATTGGGGCCCTTTCGGATTGTTTGCCGTTTGATAAGGTCGAGTAGTGACCACGATTCAATGTGATTAAAAGAAAGTTCAATAAGTAACTTTTACCAGCACCAGATACGCCACTTATCAATACGTTTGGAGCGATGTTAGAATCAAACAGATCGAAGCCAACTAATTCTCTATTCCATAGGCTTGGCAGTAAGAATAGTGCGCCCTTGCTGCCTTTCCAGTTACCCCAAAGCGGTAACATTCTCACTGCTCGGGAAGATTGCATTACAGAGGTCCAGCCCCGACCATCTAATGATGGATCGTAACAACCAGGTAATGAGTGGATCATGACACCGAGATCGGAGATCTCATGAATCATTCCTCGAGCACCATTTAACTGCGGAAAAGCAGCCATAGCTTCTGAAGTTGCTCGTACAGCTTCTTCTTCATTTTGACAGATGAAAGTTTGGTGAATTCCCATGCGCACAATTTGTGATGAGTTATTATATAAACTTTCACGAGCTGTACGAATTGAGCGAATTTGATGTTGAATTTTTTGATTGCTTCTGCCCAAGCTTGTGAACTCTCTTAATCCTAGAGTGCTATCTAAGGTGTCGAGTTTTTTCATCTGAGCAGTAGTTGGATCTTTAGAATAACTGACGCTTATTATACTTTCGTAAGGTGCAGATTGCAGTGGTGCTATCATTAATGGGAAAGCTTGATTTGGAGGCTTAACCATTGAGATAGTTCTAAAAACACGGCCATCTTTTTTTATAATTCCATTTGATGGATGTTCAACCGGAGTTTCGGAAAGTTGATTAGATAAGTAATCATCCCCATCAAATTGAGGTACAGGAACAGTGGTAGTTCTACCTTTTTTAAATTTACCGCCTTTGGCGCTGCGACGATTTAAAATTGGATAAAGAAGATCGATAATTCCCTGGCCATCAATTTTTCTCGGACAGAATCCCAGATCTCTTAGGCGAGACACTTTACCTTCAATTTCGCCTTTGAATTTGTTTACATAATTTAAGTATTCAGATCTTCGTTGCTCAGCAGAGAATCCAACTTGACCTTTAATAAGAACAGAAATGGCTCGTAAGAGTTCTTGGAAAATATTTCCTTTTTTCCATGGCGGATCGTATCTAAAGGAAAGAACCAAGCGCATTTTTCGGGGACGTTGCTGAATAAAGTCACTGCGTGATGACTTTTTAAGCATTTTAACCCATCTTCTTGCCATCCAGCCACCAACTCCGGTGATCGGATATTGTTTAAGAGATTTTTGTAAAATATCCTCAACGTCAAAAGTTACTAGCCAATTAAACTGAACACTGACAGAAGTTTCTAACGAATCTAATAATTCTTGGACTCCGTTTGTAGTTTGATAGGCACTCGAATCTGAAGTGGCTGTTAGAAGTAAAGGCTCTAGTTCATACATTAGCCAGATTGAGGCATCTGAATGGACAAATACACTTTGCTCTGCATCGTAGCGCGCAAAGGGTAAAAGCTGATTGAAGAGGGCCTCGTCTTTATAAAGACGCTCTCTAGTTAACCGATCTATGCTCATATTCACTTACCGTATTATCAAAAAACCTTAATTTATTTTCCGAATTTCTTGGAACAAACCTTACTTCTCTACCTGCATGATCTATTATTACTTCAATGCCACCTAGATCAGAGATCTTGTTGGCTAACTCATGGATTGTTCCAAGAGCAACTAAAGTAATATGTTTTTCGGCAATAGAAGCATCACAAGAACTTTTATAGCGAGCGCTGGCTCCTAACATTTGAGAGGCCTCTGCTAAAGTACCATTTTTAAGCTCGAAATGAATTACAGGAAAAATCATGGTATTAGATTTATTTATGCGTATAGATGAGGAGGCGGCTTTAGATCCAGTTCGTTTTTCAGGTAATACTTCCGGTAAGTGTACCCAGCGCAGTCTGTTATAAACAGGTTCTGGAGCTAACTGTCTTTTTGCAGTCTCGAAAATTGGAGTAGGAGTTTTTTTAATAGTTTTTCCTGAACAGCCAACAATAATTATTGCAATCCCAACTAAGAGGATTGAATGATAAATGTTTTTAAATCTGTTCATAATAATTTCCAAGTAATTCAGTCTTTGTATTATTTACCTCTGATTGTTTTGCGATCGTCGCTATATACGAAAGGCATGTTGCTAGGATCCTTTGAAGGTCCAAGTTGTGATTCTAGTTCAAAGGCATCTTGTACTGCCCAGCGGTCGGCAAGAACTTTTACATAGTAATAGTGAGCCGGAACTAAATCTCCACTCTTGTTTAAATGATCCGGTATCCACATTAATCTAACAACGGCTGGCTGAATAACTGGATCTACTGGTTGAGGAGATTGAGCTCTGCGATAACTTGCCATAGTTTCCAATGCAGTTCTGGCACTATCTTCTTTATTACGTGTTCCATTCAGTGCTGCATCACTTCTATCTCCTAAGTTTGCAATAGGATCTGTTTCCTCTTGAAACGGATTAAGCTGATTGCCCATGGCAGTACAGCCTGAAGTGAAAAGGAGAACTACAATTGTTGTAATCTGTAGCAGACCAATCTTTTGTACTTTCATATCTAACTCCAACAAAACTAATCTAAAGAAGCAAAGGCTGATCCATCATCTTCCATGGCCTCGAATAGACCATCGATAACAACAGATTTTGCAAAAACAGCTGTAGCTTCTCTACCGGAGAGAACTTCAACATGTGGCACAAGTTGATCGATTCTCTCTTTAATAATATCTCCCCATTTTCCAAGGCCACCCGCCAAAGCACTAGCAGCAACTAAACTACCAGTGTTGCCTGTGGCAACTTGAGTGAGGTTTCCATCATTACTTAGAAAAGAGGTATTTTTACTTGCGCTAACGGCATCGGCCGCACCTTCAGCAGCACCAATAGCAGTTGCAGCACCGAGGGCTTTTCCAAGATAGTCGATTAAACGACCCTTCATACCCCGAACGCCATCTTCACCTACTATCCATCCATCAACTTTGTATGTTCGACGTTGTCCATCTGCTAAACGAATACTTAGGTCTGTCATTCTAAATAATGCTCGGGAATCAGTTAAAGATCCTTGAGCCGCTGCGATAAGACGAGCTTCACCTAATGGTAATCTAGATCCATCTGGTCCTAAGACGTCGTCAGATAATTTAAACACAACTGGATATGGAGTTCCATCTGTTGGAGCATTTACTCCAGCTAAGAGAGTCACTCGGACTGAATCGCCAACAGCAACGAAAGCTGATTTTGGACGAGGTGGAGCAGGAGGTGGAATTGGATCACCTTGATCTAAACCAAAGGGTTCTAACTCTGTTGAAGTTGGTGCTAAGGCAGATGATCCGCTGCCTGAGGAACTGCCATCGATATTTACTGGTGCAAGTGAGCCAAATCCACCATTGGATGTACCAATTTCACCAGAATTCATTCTTTCAAGAATTTTAGTAAAAATTGCAGCTGTTTTTGCATCATAATCGGAAAAAGCTTTTTCTCGATCTTTTGAATCAGTTTGCAGGCCTTTAACTTGATCTTGTAATACTTTAACGTCTTGACTGAAGGCTTGTATGATATCTTGATAGGCTTCAGCTGTGCCGGTACCACCAGTTCCAAGTTGAACAGAAGTTGGTTTCTTTTTAAGTGGGGCTCTCTCAGGAGGAGAGTTCAACATAAATGCAACTAAAACAACAAGAGCAGCTCCAGTTACTAGCTGGGTCTTTCTGTCATTTTGAAGCATTACGAAATAATCTTTAATCTTCTGTTTCATGATCTACCTTTCTTCTGTCTCTATTTTGCTCTCGTAACTATATAAACTTTCGTTGAATCTCTACCTGCAATTTGTTGTTCTACATTGTATGGTTTTGGTGCGAGTTCCCACTGACTTGCAGAAACGGCACGAGTTCCATCAAGTCTAAAGGTAGCTGGATTTACCTTCTGTGTTTGATTCAAAAGATTCTTGGTATCGAGCACATATCCCCAAAGATTTGCTCCAATATAAATTGTATCAATTGTAGCGATGACAGCACCGTCATCAATTACAACTTGACCTTTATATTTATCGCTTTTTTTGTAGCCAGCGATATTTGCTTTTCCAAACTCAGATGAAAGAACCATCTCTCTCATTAATCCACTAATTTGAGTTGGTGGCGCGTAATCAAATTTCTTTTCTTTATAAGCAGGTTCTTCCTCATCTTTAGAAAGAACAATTGATCCCCTGCTGTCATTAATGTTAACAAAATCATCTCTGGGACTATCTGCACCGGCTCTCTTGGCTCGTAATGAGTAGGATCGACCATCTTCAAGTCTAACAATAAAAGCCTCGCCTGTTGGTGTGATGGCTTGATTTGCAAATACAATTAAATCCGTGTCTTTTTTATCTAAGACTAATCCAGAATCTTTCTTTTTATATCCACCAGAAATAGATCCAGGAAATTCTACTTGGGTAGGTTCACCAGGATTTACATTAATAACTATTTCGCCACTACCTGGGGAATATTCCAAATCACGGGCTGAGGCAGTGCCAGCAATAAAGCCAACAACGACACTCAGAGTAACTACGCCAAGTTTTAATATAAGTTCTCTTTTCATATCGCCGCCTTTATTTATCCTCTAAATTCTTTAAGCTGACATTTGTAATTACTAATCCATACGGATTAAACTTATTTTTCGGAATTGTAGTTATTGTTACAATGAATTGAGTCTTGACCGCGGGCATTTCCTTGCCTGCAATAATTTTGTAACGCTCGCCATTTAAGGTGACAATAACACTGCGACTTTCGCGACTAAGCTCAATTTTTGTTGGATCAACGAAAAAGATCTGTGTGCGTTTGGTATTTTCAATAGCACGTAATTCCGTGCTTACCATATCTGAATCGAAGGCCTGAATCATCTCTCCCCAGAGCATTTTTCGACCTTCTTCGAATTGTCTTCGAGCGACTCCTGGTTGGTAGGTGGCAACGAGATTAATATAGTCAGTAGCAAAATCAATAAATTCGCTATCTGGAATATCTTGGGCAGCATAAATACCGGGAAGCGGTTTAGCTGGAACATTGAGAGTAATACTACGAGTTCCCCATAAAATTAGGGCAAAAACTAGTGCTACGAAGGTTATTGGAAGTTGTAGTAAAGATAAGGATCTCCAGAGCGTGGCTTGCTCTCTATGACTTTCCCATAATCGGATGGTGTCATTGTCACTGATAGGCCTTCTCAGTTCGCTATCTTTTAATATTTCTGTAATCTTGCTCATGCTTAACCTTTTAAATTCTTACTGTCTCAAAACCCGAGGCGTAAAAGTTGGAGTTGCCTCTTCAGCTATTTGACCTCTATGAATTGCCTCATCTAATCTTAATGTGTCGTAGTGACTATTATCTGCAAGCACTTTTGCTGGAGCACCGCTCCAAGCAGGTCGAAACTTCGATGGTGCAGGTAATCCCATTGGTACAAATCCTAAAGCAGTTGTTACCGCATTTCTTAAGCCTCGTTCTTCATCGGGAAATGACTTTCTAGCAGCAGCCAAAAGAAATGTTGTTGTTACCCAAAGAACTAATAGTAACGGCATCGATCTACTTACTTTATCAAAGCATTCAGATGCTAATAAGAAGACTACAAACCCCGACATCCATTCAGGTAAGTTTGCTCCCGCAAAATTCCAGTCCTCATTTAGTGCTAGAATTACCTCTCCGTTATCCATCTTCTCCGACTATCAAATAAAAGTTCAGAATAAATCCTCTATGTTATGCTCGACTGCTACTTGCCCGTGACATTTAGTAGTCTATTGTCTGCCCCAAACTTAACTCCACCCTTAGTAACTCTGGCTTGAGGAGCAAGGATTGTTTCCAGATCTTCAGCTCGAGAAATCAAGGTGTTACGCCATTCTTCACTATCAAGAATTGCATCTGGGCGAGCAATTTTGGCTCCTCTATCAAATTCTCTAACAGCTTCAATAAGTAACGATCTTGCTCGAGCATAGTAACCAACTGCAGAAGCTAAGGTTTCACCTTCTGCCCCTTCTAACTGTGCGGAAGCTTTGGGAGTTTTATTGGCATACTCTCCATCTGCAAAAGCTATTTGGGATGTCATTATAACAGCTATAAATAGCTGAATTACTGATGTTATTTTCATAAGTCCTT
>JAWXBT010000465.1:0-4639 GCA_034440315.1 bacterium | reverse complement strand
GTGTAGAAAGAGTGGTTTTTCTAAAAAGCAAATTTTTTAAAATAATTGTAGCTTGGGCAATTACTGTCATAGCACTTTATTATGCATTCCATTCTGTTGACTGGAATGAGCTGCTAGCACATCTAAAAACCGCCGATAAAACCTATATTATTTTAGCCATACTTCTTACATGTAGTTCCTATCTTTTTCGTGCCCGAAGATGGCAATTCTTATTTCCAGAAAAACCCTCAATTTCATATATTGATTCTGCGCGTGTACTTATCCTAGGGTTTTTTATGAATAATATTTTGCCAGCCAGAGCTGGGGAGATTGTTCGTGCTCATATGGGATCTAAGGCCACTGGATTAACTCGCACCCTTGTTTTGGCTACCGTTGCAAGTGAGAGACTCCTTGATGGTTTGGCATTAAGTCTTTTCTTTGTTGTTTTTTCTGTTGGCATCGGTGGCGAGCAAATATCTCATGAGCTTTTGTATGTGGCGTATTTTTTTGCTGTGGCTGCCGCAGGGGTTGGTGTTCTTATCTATTTTAGAGAATCAATTTTTTTAATAATAGAAAAATTAAATAACCGTCTTGGTCATAAGGCTGCCGACTTTACCTTAAAAAGAATTAAAGTCTTTATTGATGGCTTAACTCCAATGTTTGATAAGTCCCGCTTCGGGATTGTTGTGCTTTGGTCAATTTTTATTTGGTCTATCGAGCTTTCTGTTTATACTTTTGTGGCTTTGGCTTTTGGAGTTGAATTAAGCATCGCTTTTTACGTCTTGTTTTTAGTTGTCGTAAATTTTAGTTCCCTGATTCCTGCTGCTCCAGGAGGCATCGGAGTAATTGAAGCTGTTACAAAAACAGTGCTTGTTTCCGTCGGCCTTGATGCTGAATTGGCTTTGGCATTAGTGATTACCCAGCACCTAATTCAATATCTAGTTGTTTGCATACCCGGAGCCATTATTATGTTCACTTGGCGAGATCGCATTAGGGCGGTCGAGGGGAGTGGGGAGCCTGTGGCTCAAGGTTAAGTCATCTTTCTAGCTAGTGAAAATATTTTCAGCACTGCGGATACTAAAAATATTCTAAAACAAGTCGTTAAATCTTCTTACGGATATTGTGAGTTGTTGCTTAGATCTATAATATTACAGCTAGCAGTAGATTTATAAAAGCTCAGTTTATAGGTTCTCATCAACCTCGATAAACATCCTTAGCAAGGCAGCCGCATATGTTTTTCCTTGAGCATCTGTTTTTAGTGATAAAGTGCCACCGCCACCAAGGCTATTATGAAGCATAAAATTTAAAGCACCTAGATTCGGAAGTTCGTATCTCTCAACTTCTCCTAAACATATGCCTTTGAAATGTTCCTTAACTTTTTTAGCAGTTACATATTTTTGCAAAATAGAAAAATTCTCTGGATTGATTGCGATAAGTCCAACATTTGCGCTATCACCTTTATCACCAGATCTGGCATGTGCAATATCTTTTAGTTGAATTATTTTCATATTATTATTTCCTAAAAGTAATCAACAACTGACTGAACAGTTTCTTTCTTAATTAAAGCAGGCCAGTAAGCCAGTATTTCTTGAACATTTGGACGGCCCCCAGCAAACCCGGTTACGGATGGAGGTCCAGTCAAGATTAATGGCGCGATTTCACGAGTAAATCTTTCAACAGATTTTTGATCATGGCCTCGGACACCAATTCTGAAAGTTACTTCAGGAATATTGGGATCTTCTGAATCAGTTAAGGCACCATGGCAGGAATTAACTCCAACTAACTCAGTTAAGATGTCGTCAAATTTAAGTCCTAGTTTTTCAAATCGGGCTCTTAAGATTTCACCAGCAACTTTTGCTTTCTTAACTGCATCCGGCCAAGTGTAGACAAGAGTGCCAACAGCTTTCCAGCCATCAACATAACTAATGGAGACTTTATAAAATTCAGTTTTTGGTTGACCTTTAATACCCCAAATTTTTACACGATTTGGACCTGCATCGGCAATTTGAATGGAAGAAAAATCTGCTATGCAATCAGGAGTAATATAGCTTTTTGGGTCGCCCATTTCATAAACTAATTGTTCTTTGACTGTGCGAATATCAATTCTGCCACCAGTACCTTCATGTTTCGTTACAAAAAAAGTACCATCCTCATGTGCTTCTATAATTGGAAATCCGACATTGGCCATATCTGGGATTGATTCCCATTGGTACGAACAATTTCCGCCAGAGCATTGAGCACCGCACTCAATTGTGTGTCCAGCAATTGTCCCAGTTGCCATCTTGTCCCAGTCAGTCATACTCCAGCCAAATTCATGGATCATTGGAGCAAGAGTTAATCCAGTATCAGTAACTCGTCCTGCGATAATGATATTGGCACCATTTTTTAGTGCCTCAACCATGCCATCAGCACCAAGGTAAACATTGGCACTTTGAATTTGATCTTTAAGAGCAGTAATGGGCTCTCCTGTTTCCATGTTTTTAAGAAGATGACCCTTTTCAAGCAGCTCATTGATACGTCCCGAAATATCATCCCCATAAACAGCTGCGATTTTAATTTTATCGCCAATGCCTAACTTATTCGCGATCTCCCTAACAGCTTTGGCACAAGCAACTGGATTAACACCACCTGCATTTGAAAGTACTTTAATATTCTTCTTTGCAATATCTGGTAAGATCTCAGACATTAGATCTACAAAGTCAGAGGCATAACCCAAGAGAGGATTTTTCCTCTTTTGTTTCATCATGATCGACATGGTGAGCTCGGCCAAATAATCCATAATCAAGTAATCAATAGGACCTTGTCGAACTTGATTTTTAGGAGCTTCTAACCAATCTCCCCAGAACCCTTGACCCGCTGCGATACGAATAGATTTCATATTTTTATTCTCAATAGTTACTCATGGAATAAAGCACTTTAGAGAAGAACTTTCAAGGAGTTGTAATTGGAGCTAGGCCGATTATGGCAGATTGAATCTATTTAAGTATGCAACAATTTGAGCTAATTGCTGATCTGGAAGTTGTATTTCATCGTAAAGCATTGGTGATTGTCTAATTCTGACTCTATATTCCGAAAAGGATCGATTTAACTCGGGATCGTGACAACCAGCACAATATGAATTGTAAGTAGTGAGTCCAGTTGCAACATCAGCATTAATATTTGTCGGAATTCCAAAATTAATTTTTCCAACTAATGTAACATTTCCGTTTATATCAAAATTTGCTTCTGATGGTGTTGGTGTAGGATTTGTAAAACCTTCCGAACAAGCGATATCCCCAACTTTTGCTTTATTTTTTGTTTTAGTATGTTTGTTTTTTAATGCTGGATTACTTTTAAGCTTTTTCTTTAGATCTTTTGCCTGGGCTGTAAACGGAATAAAATAAGCACTGCCAATCCCACCAAATTTACCAGATTTATATGTGCCATTTATAAGAGCACAGATAACTTCACCAGCACTCGTTGACTTTGAAAAAGTTGAAGATGAGTCAATTGGCACAGATCCAGTTGGAAGTCCGTGGGCAGTACTTGATAAGCTAAATACTGTTATTACAAAAAGTAACAACTTCATTCTAAGAGCTATCCAAAAATATTTACATCTGTGAATTGAGTATTTGCAAAAGTTTCTGGAAAAACTGCGGTAGCATCGTACCCCATTTCGACAATTGCTTCTTTAAATATCTGTCTAAAGTCAATATGGATCATTGAGCTGCCAAAATATTGATTTGCAGCTGAAATTTGTGGACCAGTAGGAGTTGGTGTTTTAACCCCACCATTTACGCTACCACCTAAAACTATCATTGCAGCAGCGTGTCCGTGATCTGTTCCTTGCGATCCGTTTTCAAATGTTCGTGAGAATTCACTTGTTGTAATAAGTATAATTCTGTCCCATAAATTCAGAGCTTTCATACAAGCTACGAATGCAGTTATGGCGCCGTTAACTTCATTAAGATTATTTGTTAAGCTTTGTCTTTCGCCTGAATGTGTATCGAATCCCCCTTTTTCAACATAAATAAGGCGAACTCCCAAGGCATTGGCAGCAATTAATTTAGCTGCATCACGAAATTTGTT
Organism: bacterium; assembly: GCA_034440315.1. Lineage (GTDB taxonomy): Bacteria > Bdellovibrionota_C > UBA2361 > UBA2361 > J135 > JAWXBT01. Next base: position 592 of record JAWXBT010000465.1, on the reverse strand, counting down.
TCCTAAACCTGTTCCGGGGAATGTAACTGGAAGGGTGATATTGGTTTGTTGTTGAATCTGAGTCAAAACAGATTCTAGGTTCATCATTGAACTCGTAACATAAATCTCATTTTCTGTTCTGGGGGTATCTGAAGTTGCAATAAGTGCAGCTCTAGTATCGCGCAGCCATTTTGAGCCGTAACTTTCGCCTCCAAAACTAGTTTCTCCGAAATTATTTAGATCGCTAATCGACTTTGTTGATGAGCAAGAATTAGTTTGAATTATTTGGTTGTTTCCAGACAAAGAAACTCCGGCCATATAACCACCAATCTGGCAGGACAGTCTCGCTAACCATCCTCCAGCAATAGCGGGATTGAGATTGCGGTATCCAGTTGCCCAAATATCCCCACTTTCGGCATGTGAACGGTTTTCATTTGGATATCCAACTAAATTCATTAATGCCAAATGTCCTTCATTGTATACAGATTTTAACCCGACTAATGATGGATGTAGCCCTTGCTCTGAAGTTAGTGGCAATGAAGTTCCAGGATCAAAACTAGTGGTAGGCATCTTAGCTCGATATGCACCATGATATATTGGTGCGATATTATAT
>JAWXBT010000464.1:0-3083 GCA_034440315.1 bacterium | reverse complement strand
TTCAAATACTGAATATGTGATATAACGATTTAGAAAAAAAATATTGACAATGACAGTACTTGACATCCGATTTTTTCCTGATCCTGTTCTTAAATTAAAGACTAAGCCGATCTCTGTCTTTGATAAGACTCTTAAGAAAGTTTTAGATGATATGGCTGAGACTATGTACGACGCTAGTGGTGTAGGACTGGCGGCTCCCCAGGTTGGAATTTTACAAAAAATCTGTGTAATTGATGTATCTGAAAAAAGAAACGATCTTCTTTTCTTTATTAATCCTGAAATTATAAAAAAAGATGGTAAAGTGCCGAGTGAAGAGGGTTGTCTTAGTATCCCAGGATATAGAGATACAATTGATAGAAGCAATAATGTAGTAGTTCGAGCCCAGGATCTAAAAGGAGATTTTTTTGAACTAGATGCCGAAGGCTTATTATCAATCTGTGCCCAACATGAGATTGATCATCTAGATGGTGTATTATTTATTGATAGATTAAGTCGTCTAAAGAGAGACTTATTTAAAAAGTGGCTCAAAAAGCAACAAGAGTCTAAATGAGAATTTTATTTTTTGGCACTCCAGATTTTTCCGTACCCAGCCTTAAAGCCTTACTCGCAACACCTAATATTGAAGTTGCTTGTATTGTAACTCAACCCGATCGACCACAGGGTAGAGGCAATGAAATTCAGTCACCTCCGATTAAAAAACTGGCTAACGAACATCATATTGCAGTTATTCAACCAGAAAGTATCAAAAAGATTCAGGACCGTTTTATTGAGATGATTAATGAGTTTGGACCTTATGATATTGGAGTAGTAATCGCATTTGGACAAATCCTACCTCAAAATGTACTAAATATTCCAAAGCATGGCTGTGTAAACGTACATGCGTCTCTACTTCCACGATGGCGTGGGGCTGCTCCAATCCAAAGAGCGATTATGGCTGGTGATAAAGAAACAGGTATTTGCTTAATGAAAATGGAAGCTGGCTTAGATACTGGAGCAATCTATGCAACTGAAAAAATATCGATTGAAGAATTTGATAATTTTGAAATGCTTCATGATCGAATGTCTCATATTGGTGGCAAGTTCCTAGCTAGTAAAATTCGAGCGATTGCAGAGGGATCCCTAATACCACAAAAACAAACTGAAGATGGGCTTACTTATGCTCATAAAATTACAAACGAAGAAACAGATATCGATTGGTCAAAATCTGCCGCAGAAATATCGAGATTCATTCGTGGTCTTAGCCCAATACCAGGCGCATTCACAACCATCAAAAATAAACGTCTTAAAATATTCGAGGCCATCCCAGTTAATCCATTAAAAACCGGCAAATTTAATTGCGGTGAAATTGTTGCGGTAGATTCGGTAAGACTTGAAGTACAATGTGCTGATAAAGTCCTAAATATCTTACAGGTACAACTTGAAGGTAAAAAAAGAATGCCTTTGACTGAATTTCTTAAAGGCTTTAATTTGAAACCTGGAGAAATAATGGGAGCAATCAAACATTAGATTTTCATAATCAACATGTCGAAGAACTCAAAAAAAATTATTATTGCACCGTCAATACTTTCTGCTGATTTTGGAAATCTAGAAAAAGAAATTCAAGATATCGTCGCCGCTGGTGCCGACTGGATTCATATTGATGTTATGGATGGAAGCTTTGTTCCACCAATTACATTTGGAGATAATCTTGTAAAAATAGCAAAGAAAAATTGCTCCCTGCCTCTCGATGTTCACTTAATGGTAGTTGATCCAGAAAAACATATTGAAGCTTTTAAAAATGCAGGCTGCCATTCTTTAACTATTCATGTGGAAGCATGCAAAGATCCTCTCGTTACAATTAATAAAATTAAGGATGCTGGATTAAAAGTTGGTATTTCCTTAAAACCAGCAACTCCTGTTTCTCAAATTGAAACCTTAATAGAGCAAGTTGATTTGGTCTTAGTGATGACAGTAAAACCTGGATGGAGTGGTCAAAGTTTTATGCCTGAATGTCTTTCCAAAATCGAAAAGATTCATTCGATAATAAAACAACGTAATTTACCTGTCCATATTGAGGTAGATGGGGGTATTAACAAGGAGACTGCAATACAATGCATACAAGCAGGAGCCACTATTTTGGTAGCTGGATCTTTTGTTTTTGGGTCAAAGAACCGAAAAGAAGCTATCCTCTCCCTCAAGGAGCTACGGTAAGATAAAAATTTTTAATTTGAAGAAACCGATGAAAAGAATCCTATCCTTAATTTCTATTGTTTCAGTTTTATTCTCATGTGGTGGCGGTGGATCTGATGCTGTAAGCGACAATGCGGTAACTATATGTCCCAGGATAATTAACGGTGAGAGCTGCTCAGGAATAGGATCTCCAATTGTAGAGATTGAGATTACTTCAGCAAATGGAACTGTATCACTTTGTTCAGGAAGTGTAATTACTAGCAATCAAGTCTTAACTGCTGCACATTGTTTTGCTTTTACAAAAGTTGTAAAAGTTGATGTAGTTAGTGACACTACCAAATTTTCTGTTTCTAAGTTTTCTTTTCATCCAGATCTTGGACAATCAGGAAATGCACTTTTTAATGACGTAGCCATTGTTCAGACTAGAAAGTCTCTAAACTTACCGACGTTGCCATTAGTACTGAGCCAAACTGTTGAAAAAGGTGATCAGATTGGCATCAATGGTTACGGATTGGATGCCGAAGGTAATCTTGGAAATCTTAAAGGTGGCAGTATGACAGTAAGTAATATTACAGTGAATCATGTTGAAGCTGCCTTTGATGGGGATGGAAGCAATACTTGCAATGGCGACTCAGGAGGCCCCGCAACTTTAACCATTGGCAATACTGTGGGAATTGTTGGACTCACTTCTACTGGACTTAATCCAAAGTGTCAGGCTGGAGACGTTACTTTATTTACGAACACTCAATCTCAATCTGTTTTAGATTATATAACTTCAATTGCACCAGATATTGCTACTCTTTAAAAACAGCTGATACTCAACAGGCACAAATATTACAACCAAAAGATATAAAGCTCTAGCCAACGATCTTATTAAATGGATATTACCTCTTCCAGTACTTATTATTTTATTA
>JAWXBT010000463.1:0-7679 GCA_034440315.1 bacterium | reverse complement strand
GGGTAAAGTCGAATCAATAGCTAAAAGATTTTAACGTCTATTTTAGTATGAAAAAAACTACTTTATTATCAGTACTTCTCTTTAATCTTATTGTCAGCTCAAGCAATTTATTCGCAGCAGATGGAGCGACTTTATTTTTCAAAAGTGGTCAGGCATTATTCTTAGATGGTGGTTATCAAGAACTTTCTGAGGCCATGGCAAAATTGAGCACTCGCAACGAAGGTCAAGCTGTTTTAATGTTGAATCTCGTAGGAAGTACTATTTGGGTTAACATGTCAGAAGTGATCATTCTTTGTAGAGACAAGTGCAGAAACATAGAAGTAATGGACTTAAGAGATCCAGCAAGAACAACCATCAACCAATCAATCTCAAATCAGAAAACAACGGTGATCAAGTAGCGGCTGGAAGTGGAGAATCAAATTTAACCAGATCTCCTAGTTTCAGACCTAAGCGTTTAGTAGTTCCAGCTATGACTTCGATTGTATATCGACTTGGTTTACCTACAGTTCTAGGGGTCTCATTTAAGATTGGAACATTTTCAAGTATTCCAACAATCTTCATATCTTCACTGACAAAAATCATATCAAGGGAAACATAAGTATTTTTCATGTAGAAGCTATGATCTTTAGTTTCTGGAAAAATGAAAAGCATGCCTGTATCTGTAGAGAGTTCTTTTCTAAACATCAGTCCCCGAGCTCGGCTCTCTTTAGTATTGACGACTTCTATTTTAAAGTTGGAATTAACGACATTGTCCCCTAAAAAACTCATCTTAATTGAGGAAGTTCCTTCAACTTGATTCCAAGCACTACGTATTCCAAATCCAATTAAGAAAATGATAAAAAACAGAATTGCAATATGTTTAAGATAACGAGCTTTCTTTTTTTTATTGCCCATTTAAATTCTAACCTTTTGCTTTCTTGAGTTCCTCAACTAGCTTAGGTACAGCTTCAAAAAGATCTGCTACTAATCCATAATCTGCAATTTCAAATATTGGAGCCTCACCATCTTTATTAATCGCAACAATGACTTTAGAATCTTTCATCCCAGCTAAATGCTGAATAGCTCCTGAAATACCAACGGCGACATACAAACTTGGAGCTACTACTTTACCAGTTTGACCAACCTGCCAATCGTTTGGTGCATACCCAGAATCGACCGCAGCTCTGGAGGCTCCTATTGCAGCTCCTAAAACATCAGCTAGTGGAGCAATAACTTGCATAAATGTCTCTGAAGATTTCAAAGCTCTACCACCACTAACAATAACTTCAGCATCTGTAAGTTCAGGCCTTTCACTTTTTGATGTCTCATAAGAAACAAATTCAGAAAATATTTCTTTATTAAAAGTGATACTAAGTTCAGACTTTGCCCCCTTTGTGGTGCTAACTTGGGCTGGGGCAAAAGCTGTACCTCTAACAGTAACAACTCTATTTGGAGTTAAGAATTCTACATCTGCAATAACATCACCAGCAAACATGGGGCGTTTAAGAGTGCCATCTGGATTAATGCCGACAATCTCAGATGCTTGAGCTGCATTCAAAAACACTGCAACTCGTGGCATTAAGTCTTTGCCTGTTGTAGTCGCAGGTGAGACTACACAAGTACAGCTACCTTCAGTTATGGCTTTGCACATAGCATCACTGTACGGAGTGGCAAGATAATTATTTAATTCTGCAGCTTCGGAGAAATAAATATGATCAAAACCCAAAGAAAGTGCCTCCTCGGCTGCCTGGCTAGCTCCTTTACCAAAACAACATCCAAGTAATCTAGGAGCATTCCACTTAGATTTAAGTTCCAAGGCAGCTGACACAGCACTTTTGGTAAACTTTGGAATTTTTCCATTAGTCTGTTGAAGAAATACTAAGATATTACTCATATAAAAACTCAAAATGACTGATAAGAATTAAATTACTTTTGCTTCCTCTTTAAGGGCCTTAACCAACGCCTCTACAGAATCTACCTTTCTTCCTCCCTGTCGACCTTTAGGAGGAATCATTTTAAGAATTTTAATCTTTGAACTGACATCAATACCTAAACTTTCAATTGGTAGTTCTTCTAAAGGTTTTTTCTTTGCTTTCATTATACCTGGCAAAGATGCATAGCGAGGCTGATTTAAACGAAGATCAGTTGAGATAACACATGGTCGCTTTAACTTAATTGTTTCAAGCCCTCCATCAACTTCGCGAGTAACAGTGACAAAATCTCCATCGATGAGCACTTTAGAAGCAAAACATGCTTGAGCCAAAGATAATCTAGCGGCTAATAACTGAGGTGTTTGTCCAGCATCAGAATCAATGGCCTGCTTTCCCATAAGGATCATGCCATAGCCACCCTTTTTAAAAAGTTCAACAAAAACTCTGGAAGCTAGATCGGAATCTACAACTCCATCTGTCTTAACTAATATGCCACTATCAGCTCCCATAGCCATAACATATCTAAGCTGTTGAGTCGTATCTTCAGGGCCAATAGAGGCAACGATGACTTCAGTTGCTTGGCCAGCTTCTTTAATTTTCAAAGCTTCTTCGACAGCAATCTCATCAAATGGATTGACAATCCATTTGATGCCATCTGTTTGAATACCTGATCCATCAGGTTTTACTTTAACTTTTGCTTCGTAGTCTGGAACCCTTTTAATGGTCACTAAGATCTTCATAAAATCCTATGGTATTAAATACTTATTAACGGATAATTCAAAAAGTTTCTAAAGAGAGAATTTAACCCTTAAGGAGCTCTCGAGCAATCACCAGTCTTTGAACTTGGCTGGTTCCTTCATAAATTTGAAGCAGCTTAGCATCTCGCATCAATTTCTCTACAGGGTAATCCTTAGTATATCCATAGCCACCAAATATTTGTACAGCATCAGTAGCTGCTCTCATGGCCATATCTGCTGCAAATCTCTTTGCCATGCTAGATTCAAGAGAGGCATTCTTTCCAGCATCAAGTAATGTAGCAGCATTTAAAGTCAAAAGTCTGGCGGCACTGACATCTGTCACAATATCAGCCAACATAAATTGAATTGCTTGAAAAGTAGAAATTGCAGCTCCAAATTGCTTTCTTTCTTTTGAATATTTAAGACTGTGCTCAAGAGCTGCCCTACCTATTCCTACAGCGATACTCGCAGTTAATGGGCGGGAAAGATCAATTGTTTTCATTGCAATCTTAAAGCCCTCACCTTCGAGACCAATAAGATTTTTTACTGGAACTTTGACATTATCAAAAGTCACTGTGGTTGTATTTGAGCATCGTTGTCCCATCTTATTTTCATGATGGCCTCTTGTAATACCGGAGGAATCGGCCGAAACAACTACGCAGCAGATGCCTTTGTGCTTCATACTTTTATCAAGAGTACAAAAAACAGTGTATTGACTCGCAATACCGCCGTTTGTAATCCACTGCTTATTTCCGTTTAAAATATAAAAATCTCCCTCTTTTCTAAGAGAAGTCGAAAGTCCTGCCGCATCTGAACCAGCACCAGGTTCTGTTAAGCAAAAAGATGCAAACTGACCAGCATTTAAAATTGGAGAAATAAAATTCTTCTTCTGTTCTTCTGAGCCTGCAATCTGAATCGGCAACAATGCTAAATCATTTGCAAGAATCGATGTTGTGACACCGGCGCATCCTACTGCAAGTTCTTCAACCACAAGACATGCATCAAACGCAGACAATCCAGTGCCGCCATGATCAGAGCTCAGCATTAGGTTTATAAAACCTAATGCTTGAGCTTTTTTGAATATATCAAATGGGAATTCTCCAGCCTCATCTAATTTTGAAGCAACAGGAGAAATCTCGTTAGAAACAAATTTTCTAACTTCGGATTTAAGAGATTCCTGTAACTGTGTAAGGTTAGCTTCCATTACACTTCTTACATTGTAGTCTTGTTAACGCGTTGATCTTTGCTGGCCATAACAACTTCTTTTTCAATTCCAGCGACAAGACCCTTCTTCATTGTACCAAGTGCAGTAGAAAGAGCTTGTGCAGCTTCTTCTACTTTTGGAATTATCTCATCGGTTCTGGCTCTGTACTGAGGAATTAAAACTTCAACAGCAGCAACAACTTCGTTATTAACTCCAGTAACAACCTTAGCGATTGAAATTACATCGGCTTCAATTGCAGCTCGATCTACAATCATACCAGAACTTCGTAGATCATTTAGAGAATTTCTAATTGCAACATCTTGTGGTTTGTTTCCAGCTAATATCTCAGCAAGAACAGAATCAGAAAGTTGAGCTGTCAATAAACGTCCAGCTGCATTTTCTTTTGCTTGATAAGCCACAGCAACTCTTTGAGTTACCTTAACAGGCCTTTTTGATTCAACAGAGATTGGAAATTGAATATTGCCATTCTGAAGAGTTGCTAACGAAACGGTTTCTCCAATTGTTTCAGATAATTTTTTTAATATTGGATAGGCTCGAGAGACCAAGGAACTGTGAGTTAAATAAGCCTGGCCTAACTGAAGAGCTTTAACTCCCAATCTATAATCTTCACTTTCACGATTCTGCTCTACGTAACCACGGAGTTCCAAGGTGGCAAGCAATCTAAAAACATTATTTTTGTGAAGTTTTAATCTTTTAGAAAGTTCTGTCACACCAATCTCTGATTGATGCCCCGCTAGCTCCTCAAGCACATCTAAAGAATGCGAAACTGATTGGATTAAATAATTGGACTTGTCTCTTTTTACCATGCCCTACCCTAAATAAAATTAGCAAATATAGAACGAATAGAAAGTTAGCTTTGCCAATACAACGCACTAAAAGACAAAAAATTCTAAGCAATCAAATTCGTGAAATAGAGTTATATAATATAAAAATGGAAAATCAAACATCAAATGAATACTCTACAACAACTCTTATCTAGATAATGAATAAAATTTTTAGCCAACGACAACGGCAGCTTAGAAAATGATTTAATTCGGATAGGAATGTTTACTTTTAGATAACTTTAGTATTGCGAAGATTATATAAATAGTGTTTGCCCAAAGCAAAATTGATTTATCTGATTACTATCAACTCACTATCGTTACCATTAAAGAGAACTTTAACAACTCGATCGGAGTCTGACTCAACACCGTTTTGATTAACTCCAATGATCCGATAACTATAAGTAATGCCAGGAATTAGTCCAGTATCTTTGAAAGTAAACAACAAAAGATCCTTTGGTACTTGAACATTGCGAGGAGACTTTCCATCTTTTCTTGCCTCCATCTGAAGTTTTAAAAGCAACGGTAAATGTTTATCCCCCAAAGTAGAGATGAGAAAATAACCTTCCCGACTAAAAATACTTGAATCTTCAAGGTTCAGTTCCTTGCGATAAATTCTGTATTCTTCTAATGATTGTAACGGCTTTCCTCGGCTATCTCGTTCAGAAGATTTCCAATTAAAGCTAACTCCATCGGCAGCAAAAACAGCTTGAAAATCTTTAACTGCCTCAGGTGCCAACGCTTCAGGGGGCACTGGCTTTACATACCGTCCACAGGCAATAAAACAAAGTAAAAAAGCACTAAGGAATCTCACTTTCATAAAATCACAATCCTTGATGATATATGAGTATTAGATCACACTACTCAGAAACAAATCCCTTTAATTTCTTACTTCTACTTGGATGCCGGAGCTTGCGAAGTGCCTTTGCTTCAATCTGGCGAATACGCTCTCTTGTTACATCGAAATTTTGACCAACTTCCTCAAGAGTATGGTCACTTTTTTCTCCGATACCAAATCTCATTCGAAGCACTTTTTCTTCACGAGGAGTTAGGGTTGATAGAACACGTCTAGTTTGTTCTTGCAGGTTCATATTAACAACAGCATCCGCTGGAGAAAGAACCCTCTTATCCTCAATGAAATCACCTAATAAGGAATCTTCTTCTTCTCCTATTGGTGTTTCTAAGGAGATTGGCTCCTTAGCTATTTTCATAACTTTTCGAACTTTGTCGATTGAAATCCCCATTCTATCGGCAATTTCTTCTGGTGTTGGTTCACGCCCAAGTTCCTGTACAAGTTGTCGAGAAGTCCGAAGCAACTTGTTAATTGTTTCGATCATATGCACTGGAATACGGATTGTACGAGCTTGATCAGCAATCGCTCTAGTGATTGCTTGCCTAATCCACCAAGTCGCATACGTCGAAAATTTATACCCTCTTTGGTACTCAAATTTATCAACAGCTTTCATCAATCCGATATTTCCTTCCTGAATCAGATCCAAGAATTGCAAACCTCGGTTGGTATATTTTTTTGCTATAGAAACAACGAGTCTTAGATTTGCTTCAATTAATTCTCTCTTTGCTTCATAAGCTCTCTGTTCGCCATCTTTTAGTTTATAGACAGTTTCTCTGAATTCATCGAATTCTCGCATCGAGGAAACTTCAATAGATTCCATTTTCTGCTTCAACGACTGCAGTTCAAGACCAATGTCTCTTCCATCAGAAGCTTTTAATTTAAAACGCCGACAAGCTCGTTTAAAATCAAGCTGATTTTCACTAATTAACTCAGGAATTGACTGTAATATTTCAAGGCGAGGTCTTTCTAACTTCCTCTCAAATTCCCTTATTTTAACATTTATACTAACTGCTTGATCAAAGAATGACTTTACATAATTAGCCATTGCATCAAACTGTTTCGAATTGAAATTTAGCTCCAGGATTTTTGTTGCATTCTTTTTTAGAATTTTTCTGTACTTCTTCTCTGCTTCAACTTGATTCTTTTTTCCTTTTGATTGCTGATATTCAGAGAAAGATAATCCGGTCTCTTTTTGTGAACGTCTATAAGTGTTGCCTTTCTTTAAAAAGTCATTCTTGGCTTTCTCTTCTTCTTCTAATTTTTTAGCTTTTGCTTCATCGATTTTTGGCTCACCATCATCGTCCTCTTCATCATAGACACGTGGCTTTAATTCTTCTTGATCATCATCCTCTTCATCTTCTTGAGGTTCTTCTTCCTCAAAAAGATCTCTCAACCTAATAGTTCCCTCTTTAACACCATCAAATAAGGAAACGATAAAACTAATAGATAAAGGTTGAGTTAATAACTGCTCATTAGCCAACAACGCTCCGGCTTCAATTCTCTTGGCAATCTCAACTTCTCCTTCTCTAGTAAGAAGACTTACACTGCCCATTTCTCTAAGATACATTCTCACTGGATCCGCACTCTTTCCTAAGGCGGATTCATCTAATAGCGGATCAGCAACTGGCTCAACTTCTCCTTCATCTGCATCAAAACCTTCAGCACCCTTATCAACAATATCGATTTCAAGATCATCAAATACCGAGATTACTTCTTCCAATTGATCAGCTGAAGCGATGTCTGAAGGTAAGCCTTCGTTCAAATCTTCCAGGGTTAAAAATCCTTTCTCTTTTCCTAAGTCGATCAGTCGATTTACATCCCTAGTTCTCTGCGCGGAGTTAGTGCCATTCTTATTAGCAGGAAATGCATTTGCACCGTCAATATTTGGTCCTTTAGCTTTTGGATAAAGCCCCTCAGAACTACTTCTAGTATCAGCATCTGACTTTCTTGGTCGACCTCTTCTTTTTGGAGCATCTGACATCTGTGAAACTTTTGACTTACCAACCGTTTTGACAGGTGGTGCTTTAACAGCAACTGCTTTAGTAGAAGTTTTTTTATCTTCTTTTGCAGCATTCTTTACTGATCTCATTTTTTGTAAATTCTTAATTTTAGATTTCACGTGCAACTATGTCC
>JAWXBT010000462.1:0-5749 GCA_034440315.1 bacterium | reverse complement strand
GTCTTCCAGGGGTCTCAATAATAATATTTACAAGAGTATTGCTCAATCCTTACTGACAATAAGTTTTTTGCCTTACCAAGCTTACGACATGTGTCATGCAATCGTGGTAACTCTGTACCGTTTGTATGTTTCTCATAAAGATCTTCTTGAATGGGAAACAGCTCATCAATCAGAAAGACGTTTAGGTAATGATTTAAGTGCCTATTTTAATGAGATGTTTCAAGGCTTTCTGGTTGTTTTTATTACTGTCATTGGACTTGTTTTTTTTAGCAATGAAATTTTAATTAAACTTTCTCCATTATTATTACTTTGGCTAGCAGCACCTTTAATTGCTTTTTATACTGGACGAGCAAAGCCGGAATTTAAATATGAACCAACAAGCCTAGAGAAACAAAAATTATCAAGTATAGCCAAAGAAACTTGGAGTTATTTTTCTACATTTTTAAATGAAGAAAATAATTTTCTTATTCCTGATAATTTACAGCTTTATCCAAATCGTATCGTTGCTCACCGCACATCACCTACAAATATTAGTTTATCTTTGCTTAGTGTCATATCGGCATTTGATTTAAAGTTTATTACTCGTCAAGAAATGCTAGAGAAAATCAAAAAAATATTAGAATCTCTAAGCTCATTAGAACGATACAACGGTCATTTTTTTAATTGGTATGAAACTCGTAGTAAAGAACCTCTCAGACCTCGTTATATTTCTACCGTGGATAGCGGCAATATGGCCGGACATTTTATTACTTTAAAAAATGCTTTAATTGAATTCTCTACGAGCGATATTGAAAATGCATTAACTTATCAATATTTAATTGGGCTTTGTGATAAGTTTGTTAAAGAGCCTGATTTCAAATTTCTTTATGATCAACAAAAAAAACTTTTTTATATTGGATTTCGTGTCGATGATGCTCGTTTTGATAATTACCATTACGATTTATTAGCCTCAGAATCTAGACTTTCTTCCTTAATGGCAGTAGCAACTGGTGCAGTATCTCAAGAGCATTGGTTTAAATTAGGCCGTGGATTAACTGATTCTTTAGGAGGTCCCGCGCTGCTTTCATGGACTGGCACCATGTTTGAATATCTAATGCCACTTTTAGTAATGAAGGATTTTCCAGAAACAATATTACATTCAACTTATCGTTCCGTAGTTAAAGCTCAAATAGCTTATGCCAAGAGGTTAAAAGTTCCTTGGGGAATGTCAGAGTCAGGCTATGGTGGTGTCGATTTTGAACAGACATACCAGTATCGAGCATTTGGAGTACCTGGACTTGGATTAAAACGAGGGCTTTCAGAGGATATTGTTGTTTCACCATATTCAACCTTTCTTGCCATGATGGTTGATTTGAAAGAATCTTTAAAAAATATCGAGACTTTAGAAGCTATTGGTCTTCGAGGTGAATTTGGATTTTATGAAGCAATTGATTATACCCCAGAACGACTAAGTGAAGATGAAGACTCTCATATTGTAAAATCTTTCTTAGCCCACCATCAAGGAATGACTTTGCTGGCACTTAACAATGTTCTTAATTCGAATATTATGCAGGAGCGGTTTCATCGTGACACACTAGTTAGATCTAGTGAATTATTACTACAAGAGCGCATTCCACAAGAAATTAAGATTGTAATTCCTCATCAAGCCGAACTCACCTTTTTAGAAAGGCAAGAAGATGGCCAACGAGCAGATATCTCTGAAATAATCGATACACCACATACAAAAATACCCCGATCTAGAGTTCTTGCAAATGAACATTACACCTTGATGCTCGATAATTCAGGTAGCGGTTTTAGTCGCTATAAAGGAGAAATTGCACTGACACGTTGGAGAGAAGATTCTTTAACCAATAACTATGGTCAATATTTCTTTGTTAAAGACTTAGACAATAATAAAGTTTGGTCCACGACTTATTTGCCGACACGAGTTGAACCAGAAAGTTACGAAGTAATTTTTAGTCCTGACAAAATCGAATATAAACGACGTGATGGTGACATAGCAATTCATACTGAAGTAACGATATCTCCAGAAGATAATGTTGAAGTTAGACGAATAACAATTACAAATTTTTCTTCAAAAATTAAAAGTTTAGAAATAACAAGTTATGCAGAAGTTGCTTTAGGCTCACATGCTGGAGATGTTGCCCATCAATCTTTTGGGAAAATTTTTATTTCAAGTGAGTTTATTGAGGATATAGATGCCTTATTGTTTTCACGAAGAAAAAGATCTGCGCATGAAGAGGGATTGTTTCTTATTCACATGCTCAGCATGAATATTTGTTGGACTAAAACACAATACGAAACTTCACGTATTAATTTTCTAGGACGAGGTTCTACGATTCATAACCCAAAAGTAATGACTGAAAATGGACGATTGCGAGGAAATATTGGAAATATTTTGGATCCAATATTTTCAATTCGAACACGACTTGAAATTGAGCCGGGCACATCGGAATCCCTCTCTTTTATTACGGCAGTTGCTTCCAGTAAAGATCAGGCAATATTTCTTGGGCAGCTCTATCATGATCCACATTCTGTAACTCGGGCTTTTGAAATGGCTTGGAGTAAGACAAATGTTGAATTGCGTCATGAAAAGATTTCAAGTTTACAAAGTCATCTTTTCCAAAGAATTGCAAATGCACTTATATTTCAAGTTGATGAACTACGAGCCACAAGTACTTTTATTGCACAAAATAGATTGTTGCAAAATGGTTTATGGCGTTTGGGCATTTCGGGAGATTTGCCGATCGTGCTTTTGAGAGTAGATGAAGAGAAGCAATTAAATTTAGTATCAGAATTACTTTTAGCTCATCAATATCTAAATAACCGTCATATTCATTTTGACTTAGTTATTCTTAATGAATACACGGAAGGATATTTGCAGAATTTCCAAGATTCATTAGATCAACTTGTTCGTAGTGGATATTCGGCAAGTGTTCTTGATAAGAAAGGAGGAGTCTTTCTTAGGACTTTACAACAGTTATCCCCCGAAGAACGAGGTCTTCTTTTAGCAGTAGCCAGAATTGTCTTTAGTGGAGAAAAGGGGTCTTTAGCTCGTCAGCTCTCAGTCCTACAAACTGAAATTAGCACACCTGAAGAGAACAAAGGACTGATAGAGATCTTATTTAAGAAACCATCACTTGCAGTGAATACGCAAAAAATCATTAAAACTAATTCGTTAGTTCCAGCCTTGGCAACAGAGTTTTTTAATGGTTATGGAGGATTTACAGCCATAGGACAAGCTTACTCAATCTCAACTGCAAAGAATGGGTTGCCACCACTACCTTGGGTCAATATTATTGCAAATCCCAATTTTGGATTTATTGTAAGTGAATCAGGTGGAGGATTTACCTGGTCAGAAAACAGTCGAGAAAATCGATTAACTCCATGGCAAAACGATCCAGTTTCTGATCAACCCTCTGAAGTTTTATATATTCGCGATGCTCTCAATGGTCGCTATTGGTCAGCTACACCATTACCAGCTTCAATTGAGGCTGCTTTTGATATTGATCATAAATTTGGACAATCGATATTTCGTACAGAAATAGAAAAAATTCATAGTACTTTATCTATTTCTGGATCTACTTCTGAAAATGTAAAGTTTTGGAAGATTAAGCTTGTTAATAACGATAATAAGCCAAAACGCTTAGAGTTGTATCTTTATGTAGATTGGCTTTTAGGAATTAATCGTCATCAAACTTCCCCATTTCTTATAACAGGATATGATCAAAAAGCTAAAATCTTAACTTCTGTTAATCATTATAACAATGAATTTGCTGGCAGGGTTGTGTTTTTAGGAACATCAGCAGAGCTTTCTTCTTTTACAACTAGTCGCCTTGAATTTTTAGGTCGAGACCACTCAGTTCAATCTCCCTCTGCATTAGCTCAGGGAATTTCGGCTAAGGGTCCCTTCCCAGGAATTGCTGCTTTTTCAAAATTAGTTCCCCTGTCTAAAAAAACAGGTGTTGGATTCGATTCATGTGCAGTCCTCAAGGTGGCATTAACACTTGATGCTGCCCAGCAACGAGAAGTTACATTCTTTATGGCCGAAGAACCTTCTTATGAATTAGCAAAAGAGAAAGCTGTTCAGTACCGATTACCTATGTCTCAAGGTCAAGAACTCAAAGGAGTTGATAATTATTGGAAGGATCTGACCACGACTATTCAAGTATCAACTCCAGAGAGAAGTTTCGATATTTTGATGAACGGCTGGCTTACATACCAATGTCTATCTTGTCGAATTTGGGGACGGTCTGCCCTTTATCAAAGTGGCGGTGCTTTTGGATTTAGGGATCAATTACAAGATACAATGAGTTTACTTTACCTTGATCCAAAGGTAACCCGGGAGCAGATATTAAAAGCAGCAGCTAGACAATTTGTCGAAGGAGATGTTCAACATTGGTGGCATCCGCCAACAGGAAGAGGTGTAAGAACAAGAATATCTGATGATTATTTATGGCTGCCTTATGTTGTTGAAAAATATATTGCCGTTACTGGTGATAAAACTATTCTTAATGAAGAGGTTGCTTTTATTGATGCTCCACCTTTAGAGAAGCATCAGATGGAAGCATACATTGTGCCTCATCAGTCTAATCAAGTTGAAAGTATTTATAATCACTGCATTCGGGCCTTATTGTATGGATTAAAATTTGGTCCTCATGGATTACCTTTGATTGGTGCAGGTGATTGGAATGATGGAATGAATGAAGTTGGTTCACAGGGTAACGGGGAGAGTGTTTGGCTTGGTTGGTTCTTGTATGACAACCTTATAAAATTTTCAAAAATTTCTGCTGAAAGAGGGGATAATGCTCACTCGATGCAGTTCATTGAAGTTGCCCAGACTTTGCTTAAAGCGATTGAAGCAGATGGTTGGGATGGTGAGTGGTATCGCCGAGCTTATTTTGATGATGGAACACCATTAGGAAGTGCGCAAAGTACAGAATGTCAAATTGACTCAATTGCCCAAAGTTGGAGTGTCATTTCTGGAGCAGGCCAATCAGATCGAGCTGAAATTGCAATGAGTTCTGTTTACGAAAGACTTGTTGATTCAAAATATAATTTAATCCGTTTATTAACTCCACCATTTGATAAAGGCAATCAAGATCCAGGATATATAAAGGGTTATTTACCTGGGATTAGAGAAAATGGAGCACAGTATACCCATGCTGCTTGTTGGGTTGTGATTGCTACTGCTCTTTTGGGCAAAGGTGAGAAGGCGATGCAGTTATGGAGAATGTTAAATCCAATCAATCATACTAAAGAGTTTTCCGATGTTCAAAGATATCAAGGCGAGCCGTATGTAATGGCAGGGGATGTTTATGCCGAAGCTCCACATCAGGGAAGAGCCGGATGGAGTTGGTATACCGGTGCCTGTGGTTGGTATTATGTTGCAGGAATAGAATATATTTTGGGATTAAAGGTACGCGCTGATCATTTTACTATTGAACCGTGTATTCCAAAGTCATGGGAGGCATTTAGTATGACTTTCAAACATGCCGCTGTTACGTACCATATTGAAGTCAAAAATCCATCTAAAGTTGAAACTGGATTATCAAGTATGGAAGTTGACGGAGCTCCACTTTCAGATGCAAAGATTTATTTTGAGAAATATAAAGAGCAGAAAGAGGTTAAAGTTGTCGTAATAATGTAATGGTTTTGGATTTACTATAGTTAACGATGATTATAAAGTAATGAAAGATCATTCAAGAGTATAAAGTGTTTTTCAAAAGTCTTTGCCTAATCACAAGAT
>JAWXBT010000461.1:0-2667 GCA_034440315.1 bacterium | reverse complement strand
CCTGGCTTCTGCGGCTGCTAATGATAAACTGGATAACGAGTTCCTAGCTGCACGGGGGATTCGGGTGACAGAACCTCGATTTATGCGATCGGCTTTTGAAAAGGAAAATTTAGATAAAGATATCAGCATTGAGTTAAGAAAGAATGATACAGAACAATTTAGTTGTATTTTGCAAAATGATAATTCTCACTATTCCCAGTGGGTTAGTAAGAATTTTTTTGGTGATTCTAAAGTCTCTCTAAAAGATGCTATTGATTTGCTTATTCAAAAACATGGGGGAAGAGAACAATTAAAATATCTATTAGAAGAAGAAACGGAACTTTCAGAACAAGTATTCTCAAACTTCAAAAAAGATGCCGAATCATTTATTCCAATACTTCACTTAAATGAATTTATAATTTACTCTCCTGAAAACCAAGCATTACGAACTTTTGAAAAAGAAGGACAAATTCAACCGCTAGGCATTAATGGCGAAGGCTTATTTAAACTTATAAATGTCTTGAATGCAGATAACCCAGATCAACTCAATCAAATCAAAGAAAAGCTGCGATTGATAGATTGGTTTAAAGATTTTGAAGTTCCTCAAAATCTATCAGCAATGCAAACTTCTCTCCAAATCACAGATAGATACTTAGATACAGATTTAAGTTATTTCGACCAAAGAAGTTCTAATGAAGGCTTTTTGTTTTTACTTTTTTACTTTACCTTGTTCATCAGCGAACTCACGCCTAAATTCTTTGCAATTGATAACATCGACGCTTCTCTCAATCCCAGATTGTGCCGCCGGTTAATCCAAGAATTAGTCGAATTAGCAAAAAAACACGACAAACAAGTCATCTTTACAACTCACAACCCGGCAGTTTTGGATGGTTTGGATTTAGATGATGACGAACAGCGACTGCTTGTGATTTCCCGCAACCAATTAGGTTATACTAAAGCTAGACGCATTCTCGAACCTAAACCTTTGGAGGGACAAGAACCTGTGAAATTATCAGAGGCGTTTTTGAGAGGCTACATCGGCGGACTTCCTAAAAACTTTTAATATGATTAGTTTTGGATTAATTACAGAGGGACTAACCGATCAGATTGTGATTGAGAATATTTTAGCTGGATATTTCAATAGTCCAGATATAGATGTCGAACCACTTCAACCAGAAAGAGATAAAGACAATGATAATAAATCCAAATACGGCGGTTGGACTCTAGTTTTTGATTATTGCCAGTCAAAAGATTTCCGAGAATCATTTCAATTTATTGACTATATCATTATTCAAATAGATACTGATGTTTCAGAAGATTATCATATCGCCCACCAAGATGAAAATGGTGAGTTTACTCCTCAGCAGTTGATTGAAAAAGTTATTGAGAAATTAAGAGATGCGATAGGTGAGGATTTTTACAGCCAAAATCAACAGAAGATCGTGTTTGCAATCTCTGTACACTCAATAGAGTGTTGGTTGCTGCCACTGTATTATAGCCTTTCTCACAAAGGTGAGGTACGAATTTTGACCTGAAAAGCTTGGTAATATAGGGTTTTAGCATACCTCACTTATCTGAGAACCGCTATATACAGACAAGAAAAAAGCTAAATATATCAACTGTCTCAAGACGTTAAATGACAAGATTTTCAAGAAACACAAGTTTACAATTGACAAGAATGCTAAAAATCCTAAATATTATCGAGAGATTTCAAAACAATATGGCAAGCATAAAGTTTTGATGCAGCATTACCAAGACAATCCTAGTTTAAAAACTTTTATAGAAGAGATTCAAAGCAGAAATATTCAAATTGTTGTTGAGGATGGCTGGTAATGAGTACAATCAAATTATATTCCCTTTAATATTGAAACTTCGAGGAAGACAAGCAAAATGCCCTACAGCGATTTCACTTTAGAAAGAGTCAAGCGAACCTTTGAGTTAACAACTGCGGAAACAGTCGATTTATTCGGAAATATACCTGAATTAGAAAGCAGCGCGTTATTGACAGAAATTCTCCGCTACAATGTACCTTTAGCCCTTGCTAGCAACAGTGAAAAAGCTCGATCGGAAATGATTATTTCCCCAATTTTAATCGATTTGAGAAGACAGCTAAAAGAACGCATTAATTTATTTTCTGGAGTAGAGTTTGACGTTGATAGCGCGAGGGGATTAAATGGAATTTGTGACTTCATTATTAGCGATTCACCCGAAATACTATTTGTCAGCGCTCCCATAATTACCTTGGTGGAAGCTAAAAAAGAAAATATTAATGCTGGGTTAGGACAGTGCGTGGCAGAAATGTTAGCGGCAAGGATATTTAATGAACGTACAGGTAATGAAATTTCGACAATTTATGGGGCGGTGACAACTGGGAGTATTTGGAAATTCATCAAACTAGAAGGAAGTGTCATTTATATTGATTTGACTGAATATTATCTCAAAGATGTGAATAAAATTTTGGGGATTTTAGCAAGTGGAATTATTTCGCAGTGAATTGACTTTAAGGGAATTCGGAATAAAATTATGAATGGGTAGATATTGCGATCGCCTTTGAGGATTTAGGGTAACATAAAATATACAGAGACAAACTTAGGAGATTACTATGCAAGCATACAAACTTAGAGGTAAAATCGATGCAACTGGCAATTTGGTAGCTTTCGAGCCCCTAGATATGCCACCCGGAGATGT
>JAWXBT010000460.1:0-3612 GCA_034440315.1 bacterium | reverse complement strand
TTTCGGGTCAAAATTAGCCTTAGCTTTGATTTCTTCGACTGCGGCGGCGGGGATGTAGCCGAGTTCGGCTTGAGCTTCGCAGACAGCGATTTCTACTTGTAGCCAGGTTTTTAGTTTGGCGTTTTCAGTCCAGATGTTGCCCATTTCGGGCAAGGTGTAGCGCTCTATCACGGTTGGGAGTTGGGGAATGCGATCTCACCATTGTACCGCTATGTGGCACTGGGGATAGGTCGGGTTGGCAGGGGCGATCGGGTTAAAGGGCGATCGGCTACAATAATTTCAACCCGAAACTTCAGAACCATGAAATATACAGTTGTTATCCAATGGTCAGAATGCGATCGATGCTTTCTCGTGTTTTTGCCAGATTTTGAGGATGTAATGCAGCCTGTAAGTCACGGAGATTCTTATGAAGAAGCTATCTACAATGTGCGAGAGGTAATAGAATTACTAATCGAGAGTTGTCAAGCTGAAGGCAAACCATTACCAGCAACTAAGAAACTAGAACGATTATTTCAATCTACGCTACAATTCACTCATGCCTAAAAAGATCAGAGAATTAAAAAGCCTATTACTAAAAGCAGGGTTTACTTACCGACAGGGAAAGGGCAGTCACACTGTATGGGAACACCCTTTATTACCTGAAAAAATTACACTGTCAGGTAATGATGGCGATGATGCACCAAATTATCATGAAAAAAGAGTAATATCCGATTTGCAGAAGCTGAAGGAGATAGAAGAATGAATAGCCATTACAGTCTCATCATCGAGTGGTCAGAAGAAGATCGACTTTTTGTTGTCAGCTTGCCTGAGTTTACCGATGTCATGCAGCCTTGCACTCACGGACACACTTACGAGGAAGCGGCCAAACACGGACAAGAATTGTTAGAAACCTTGATTGAGCTATATCAAGAAGATGGCAAACCTCTACCAGAACCTCAGACATTGGGGAAACGACTACAAATTGCTTAAAGTTGTTATACAATCTCTGCTACCATTCACCATAAACACCAACTAAAAACCCTATGACTTCTCAAGCCTCCAACCCAAATGTCCAAGACCTGCAAAGACAGGTGATTGCCCTGTTACAAGAAGTTAGCACTCTGATGGGTCGCGCTAGCAAAGAACTTAAGTCTGAGGATAGCCCAAAAAGCAAATACCAGATATATCAACAGGAAATTGAAAAGGAGATTGGTAGAGTCACAGACCTAGAACTCAGAATGGCTATTGCCGCACCGATGAATGCTGGCAAATCCAAAATTATTAATGCTATTATTGGTCAAGAACTCCTGCCAAGTTCTGCTACAGCGATGACAACGCTGCCAACAGAGATTATATTGAAAGAAAATGCAGCAGAGCCGATTTTAAAACTGAGTCCTCGAATTTGTGAAGCATTTAAGAAAGCATTGGATGCTATCAGGCTGAAAATTGAGCAGCAAGGGATGGAAGAAGTTCTTAAGCAGACTGGTGAATATCCGCATTTAGCAAGTTTACTCCAAGAAATCCACAGTCATACAGATTTTGGGATTTCCGAAGAAATCTATGGCAGTAAGAATATTAACAAGATCCTGACAGAGTTGAATCATATTATCCGTCTTTGCAACATTTTGGCCGTATCCCAAGATCAAGATCCTCTCCAGTTGCTCAATGACAATGACATTCCATCTATCGAAACTCCTTTTTTCAGAACACAGCAAAATCAACAACTAGAGAAGCTAGGTAATCTTGTAATCGTTGATACGCCTGGGCCAAGTGAAGCCGGAGTCAGCGAAAAACTAGAAATTGTAGTTTCCAAGCAACTTAAGCGTAGCCAACTTGTGCTACTTGTCCTTAATTTCACTGAATTGAGGGCTGAAGCAGCCGAAAAGATTAAAGCAGAAGTTCACAAAGTTATTAGAACAAGCAGTCAAGAAAATTTATATGTTTTAGTTAATAAAATTGATGAGCGTCGTCGAGGTGACATAGATACCGAAATGGTAAAAAAATTTGTTGCTAATAACCTCGAACTGGCCAACACAGACCGCGTATTTGAAGTTTCTGCTAGGCAAGCATTCTGCGCTAAGGATTTTCTCCGTCAATCATCTCTCAGTGGTCAAGATATTAAAGATGCTGAAGCGGCCCAAGCATTAGCTAGAGAAGTATGGACTGTTGATTGGGAAGATGAACTGAATGATGCAACTGTAGATAAATTACAAAAGAAAGCGGTAAAACTTTGGGAAGTATCAAAGTTTGCATCTTTTCTGGAAGAAGCAATTAATGTAATTTTGCTACAAGTTGCCCCCCGCTGCATGGAGTTTGCATTGAATCGTTGTCTTACTGATCTAAATGATTTATGTAATAATGCAAAAAATGACCTGACTTACATTAACAGTAATGCTGAAAAGCTCCAGCAAGCAATTGAGGATCTTAACAAAGAGCTTTCTAGTCTAACTGCTTGCCGTCGGAGTCTAGATGAAGGGGTTGCCCAGACAAAAAAGCAAATAAAGGAAACCGTAAACGCAAACCTAGAAAACCTCAAAAAAGACGTAAAAAACGAACTTGAGACACTATTGAAAAATTATGTTTTAGATTCTGCTAGAAAAGTATTTTCCAATTTGTTGGACGACATATCCAACATCTTTAATAGAGATAAGGATGAATTTGAATTTGATAGTAAGCAAGATGCCAAGCTATTCGCTGAGCAAATAGCAGCTTCGGCGAAGCAAATTATTGAACGTCAATTGGATGTCGCTTGTAAAGAGACGAATAAACAGACTGAAGGCAGGATTCAAAAATTATCCGAGTTACTAGATAATGAAACTAAGCCTATTATTGAACGCGCTCAAGATCGGTTAAAAAGAGATTTTGATGTTATTTTTAAGCCAGATATACTCAAGCTGGTTGATATTTACATAGAAGTGAATACCCCTAATCTTGAATTCAGAGGATATGGGTTATCTGATTTACTCGCAGCATCGTTAGAAGAAGCATTTGGTAATTTGTGGGTGCAGTTTGCTGCTCGTTTAGTGGCAATGGTAGCTAACAATCCAATACTCAGCGCAATTTATGGTGGAGTTAGCACCGTTTTTAGTTGGATCGGTGTGAACTTAGACAAACTTGTATATAAAGAAAGATATACAGTTAACATAATCCTTTTCATGGCTGAAATAGTTAAATTTTTTGACAATAAAGTCGAAGAAATTCAAGAACAATCTAACCGATTGATTGAGCAATCATTGGATCAACAAATTAAAAGGTACTTTGAGGCTCTAGACTCTATTCTAGGTGATTATACGAAGGATTTGGAGCAATCACGAAAAGCTCAAGCTTTACCTTTAGAAACACTGAAAGAATTAAAGCAAGCGCTTGAATCATTTTCAGTAGGTAATGATAAATTACAGGTGGATAACTTGAAAGAGAAGGCTAATGAACTTCTGAGTCAGGCAAAACTATTAATAGCAAGATGAGATGCGTTTGTGTTTTTTACTAATTTAAGATTTCTGGAACAGGAACTTATTAACTAAACTAGCTTTGTTCAAAGCAATATCAGTCAAATATGGAATAAGTGCCAAGCCGATACACTCTGCTAAACGGGGCGGCACAGCATTTCCAATTTGCCACATTGCCTTTTTCATC
>JAWXBT010000459.1:0-4937 GCA_034440315.1 bacterium | reverse complement strand
TAGATAGTTTGAGCGGTAGAGAAAATTTCTTGACGGCGAATCCAGTTGGAACTGCGATCGATCGCCCGTTTACTGATTAGATCCACTGGTCTGCTGAGGATTGCTTCGAGTTATTGTTGCATTTGGGCGGGATCGAGTAGACCTCAGTTGGCTGTGGGGGCAAAGGCAACTAGGATATCGATGTCGCTGTCTGCATGAAAGTTGTCGTGAAGGACAGAACCAAAGAGGGAGAGTTCGATGATTTGCCAATGTTGGCAGAATTTGTTGATTTGGTCAATTGGTAGGGCGATCGCGGTTTTCATTCAGCCTCCTCAATCTTTCTCTTTAGATTAATAACTCCATTGATTGAGAACAACAAACTGATTCTTGAGATCATATTCTGCTGTTTCTAAATTATCAATTGCCTTCACTATCGCCTGATAACTCATGTTTTTAGAAGCCTCAGAATCTTGGTAAACTGCCAAAATTACTGAATGTTCTGGGTTGGCTTGATGCAATTGTTGAAAATAATCACAATTGCGTGTAAGCAGCACTCTTTCATTTTGTCTTGCAGCGTCTAGCACGACTGAATCTGGACGATTCATTAAATCCAGTGTATTGACTGTGGCTATATCGTGACCGACTGCCTGAAGAAGATTGACCAAATACTTTGCTTGAGAATCTTCATCAAGCAGCATTCGTAGACTCAAGTTGAACTCCTTTTGCTTCCAATCGATAGCGTTCCTCGTCTACTTCTAATATTAGGAGTTCTTGGTGACTCTCACAATAATTCATTGCTTCATAGATGGCAGACAGCGGTAAATCCCAATTTTCGGCTGCTTGTTCGGGTGACATTTGATTAGCAGTCATGTCTTGCCAAATAGTCGATGCCAGTAATTTACGTCCCTTAATGTAAAGTTGTTTGCGCCAAGCATGGGGACGTGCAATTAAATATTGCCAATTCTCGATTTCCGGTGTAGTTTGCAGCGATTGAACGATCGCACTTAGCAGGGCAAGGCGATCGCTGACTGAGAGTTGGCAGGCTTTTTCTGTAAGCTGTTGCAGGGACATAAAAAAATACTCCAACAAAGGTTGGTATTTGAATTATATAGCAATACGGTTCACTTAAGACTGTTGGGTCTATCAAACCATGTGAAAAATATATACTGCGATTACTTTCCTACGGATCGCTTCGCTAACACGCGGACGTTCTCTTCGGACAAAAAAGCGTTAAGTGAACCGTATTGAATTATATAGCGGTTCTCATCAACATCCAGTTTACGTAATCAGTTTTAGGAGTTGCTTGATTTTGCTTAACTCGCTCTAGCAATCCAGAAATTGCCAAAAGTTCTTGAGTTGCAGCTTCGCTTTCAGCATTTGCTAAGTAAGCCGCAAAATCAGCAAGCACCTGTAATCGTTCTGGTGATAGTTGCTGGAGTAAGTCGTTAAGCTGGCGGTGTAACTCTGTCACAGATATCAAATCTGCTGAAGATTTATCATTCATTTGGGAATTATCCGTGCTTTTTTCATTATTCAGAGTATTCACGTTCCTTGCTTGTCGCTGTACGACCAGAAATAATCCCAATGATGTCGTTTTACTGCCAACTACTCGTAGCGTACCTTCTTAGATTTTATCACCTCAATTACATCATCGTGCTTTTGCCCCTCAATAATATCCTTGAGATGAATTTGCCCATTAATGTATTGAACGTGGATACGCCAGCCTGAGACTTTATCGATATCAGCACGATAAATTGCCTGCTTCACACCCTTGACTTTGTGCAGTCTCGTCTTTGGAAATTTTCTTGTTCTGTGACATTCGTTGTCTTCAAGTTCTGCCAAAGCTTCAAGAAAACAAATCTTTAGCTCGTCATCTGGCAAAATCTTCATCGCTTCGTGAATAATGCCATATTCATCGCAGAGCGTAATAGTCTGTGCCATAAATAAACTTAGGAGATTTGGGCAGCTTCTAGATTGTGGTGAAGCATATCTTGATATAAAGACTCTGCTACACCGTGATATGCTTTATCGAGGTCATCGTGTTTGACTACTCGAAAAAGAGTAAAAATAACTTGTCCAAAAATTGGATCTTCGTCAACTGCCCAAATCACCCTTAGTGTTCGAAAAACCCGTAGTGTGTACAGTGAAGATTCGTAACCATTAAGATTTGACGGTAGGCGAAGGCGGCGCAGCTTACGATAGACATCAGCTTTTTGAGTTGGGAAGAGGCTAGCGCAATCGTTAATTTTTTTAATCACTGCTGCTCTTTCATCTTCACTCAACTTAGCAATATCTTTCTCAAATCCCCTTGTTGACTCAATTAGAATATCCACGTTACTAACCGCCAGTCTGATTAAGTCTATTATACCACTGTTACGATAGCATCATGAAGAATACTAAAAACAATACCTCAAGGAGGACAAAAATGAGTGAGGTAATTAAAGTCGGATTTTATTTAGGCTATTTGTTTAAGCAGTCGATTGATCAAAGATATCTTTGATTAGATATCTAATCGTCAAGTTCTCCAATTTAGCAGCAATTGGAGAGATATTGTCTTGGCTTTTCTTCCAATGCATACCATCGTTGTAAATTATGCCTAACAAATAATATGCCTCAGGAACAATCACTCCAATGCTTTCAGCAAAATCTAATTTTTTTCGTGTTGTATGAATATCTAGAAATCTTGTTTTATGGTTGACATCCGCAATTTTGTCATATATCAATTTTTCAATTTTTTTTCTAATTGCACAACAAATTGCAAAAGGATCATAATCAGCTTCTGGATTTAAATACTTTAGCACTTCTCTATCTATGAAACCATCAAAGTTATATCCTTCGCCCCAAGTTTCTTTCAAAGATAGTGCTTTAAATTCCACCCTTTTATTGATGCAAGAAGTATGAAAGTGAAAAAGATACTTTGAAACATCATTTTCTATTGAAGGCTCTTCTCTGTTGTTCAAAAGCTTAATCAAGTGTTTGTTGACGCTTAATTCCCGTTTTTCTAGATAATAAATTCTTTGCTTGCTAAAAGTAAAGTTTCTAAAATAGTCTGGATTTAAATGCGTCAAAATAAGAGGATAAATTCTCCTTCCTCTTCTAGTATATTCTTCAATAAATTGAGTGATATAATACTGAACAGCAATCAGATTTGCATCATCTAGATAATCAAAGATTTCATCGATTATGAGGATATTACTATGTCTTTTCAGACTTCTTTTTGCCTGGTGTAAAAGTGCTATAAAAGTGAGGATATCTCTTTCGCCATTAGAAATGTAATGAAATTCCGGAAATTCCACTATTAGCTGATTTCTTGACTCCTTAAGGCGAATATCTCTCCAACTAGAGTTAAAACCTTTCAATATAGACTTGTAATTTTCTTTGTCTAGTTCATAGATTTTATACTTACAAGCTTTTTCAAAGTTAGATTTGTCATCTCTGTACAGATTGATTATTTGAATCACAGCTAAAAAACATTCTGCTTTTGAGCTAAAAAATTAAATTCGCAAAGAATATGAGCCAAATCATTAATGTAGCTTATATTATTTAGACCATCTATTTTATTTTTTTCTATCCATTCAATCAACTTAAAAGAAGTTCCTAATTGCTGATTAACTTCATTGACGAACTCACCGATCTTAAGTTGAATTTGGCATTCCAGAGCATTGTCTAAAATCGTGAGCTTTTCATTGATTATTTCGATTAGTTTTGAATTAGATAGTAATGATTTAATATTAGGTAGTATTTTGTTGTTTAAACCAAAGCTTTTTTGTTGAAACTTCAAAGAATAGTTGAATTTCACTTTTTCTGGAATTATGTCAATCAATGTCACTGGATTGATCGTCATCTCAGAACCATAATTCACTCCGGTGCCTTTAGCGCCTATTTGGCTGTTAATTACAAAGCAATCAAACTGATCTTTTATAGTGTTGATTGAGTGATCGGCTTCCAAGTCAACAATTGTGTTGTCAGGCTTCTGGTATCTTATAAACAGTCTTGGTCGGTTTGCCGCCTCATTTTTGTGAACTGAGTATTCACCGACGACTAATCCGTCTGCGTTTAATAGATTAAATGCAGCAGCAAAAGAGCTTTTCCCAAACCCATTTGGAGCCACTAAAATACTTGGCTTGTTAGGTAAAATATCTAAGCTAAAAGAATATTTCTTTATGCCTTTGACATTTTCTATTTCAATTATCTTAAGTGTCATCGTCCTCCATATCTGCTGAAGATAAGATTGTATATGCCTTAATTCATCTAACTATATAATTAGACTACACTATGCGTTCTAATATCTTAACCTAGATATTTTACCCATACGGTTTTTGTTTGTCAATCCCCACTGCCGATCGCACTTCAGTCAAAGTTTACCCATTTATCAATATTTAGAAACTCAGAAAAATCGAGTTCGCCCTTGTCTTGAAAAAGTTTCATCGGAACGACAGACCAGATCGATGCAACCGGACTCGATCGAACTAAGCTAAACTAAGTCAGGTAAACGACCTGATATACTCATGACTATTTTTACTCTGCGATCGATCAAAAAAGACTTCGGCATCAAGGAACTCTTGACAAATGCCAGTTTCAGCCTCGACGAAGGCGATAAAGTCGGACTCATCGGCACCAACGGTTCCGGGAAATCCACTCTGCTGAAGATGATTGCCGGTATGGAGTCGATCGACGCGGGCGATCGCTGGGTCAATCCAGGGTCTACAATTGTCTATCTCCCGCAACAGCCGGATTTAGACGAAAGTCACACTGTCTTAGAGCAAGTATTTGCCGACAGCGGCGAACAAATGGCTTTGGTGCGGGAATACGAGGAAATTTCCGATCAATTGTCCCACGGCAAAGGCGATACAGACAAGTTGATGGCGCGTCTGTCTGCGGTGTCTGAACGAATTGATGAGGTGGATGCGTGGGATTTGGAAACCAAGGCGAAATTGATTTTGACCAAGCTGGGGATT
>JAWXBT010000458.1:0-9239 GCA_034440315.1 bacterium | reverse complement strand
TTATTTATACTATAGTGTTTTTTAAAAAGTCTTTGCCGAATCACAAGATATGGCAATGGAGACTAAGTCAAATCTTGTTTCTTGTTAATCCTTCGGGTTAGCTATGATTTTTAAAAATGAAAAACACTATTTATTATCCCTTCGGGGGATAGTAACTTTCTAAAGCCTTTTCTTTTCGGCAAAGACTTTTGAAAGTTACTATAAGCACATGTGAAAGTTACTATAAGCACATGAAAAACAAAAGGCGTTCCTTATTAGGGGAACGCCTTTTGTCCGTTTATGCATCAATTAGATGCAGGCAAACTCATTATGTCCAAGCAACAAGCTGGAGAATGAATCTATCTGTATCAACATCGCTAGCATCATCTGAGCGTTGTGAATAATTGAATTGTGCTTTCAACTGATGTTTCCACCAGTAGTAGTTCACACCAAGATCCCAACCGTCAGAAATGTCCTCAAGGTCATTGTAACGGAAGGCAACTTCAACTTCATTTGCAACGATGAAGTATCCAGCTTGTGCATACCAGCCATCTTGATCGATAGCAGCATCATCATCAGAACTGAACCATTCACCTGCTACGCTCCATCCAGCATATTTCCACATTGCATCAATGTTCATTACGTCTAGATCTTCAGCAGCATCATTTTCTGATATAGCATAAGCAGCGCCAACTGTGAACCCATGGTCAGCTGAATTATCAACATCACCTTCTGAGTAAACATCCATATCACCCATTGTATAGCGAAGATTTGCTACATAAAGATGATCTGTGTTTGCGGCATCTTGTGCATCATTAAAGGCGGCAAGTCCGTATGAGAAGCCTTCCATGTTTCCACCTATGGAAAGACCTTCACTACGTCCAAAGTTAAACTCATTAGTAACAAATGAACGATCAGCAAACTGCAACTTCCAGTCACTGTTATTATATTGACGAGCAATACCTGTTTTGTATCTACCCATCTTGGCCCACATGGGATCACATGCATTCCACTTCAACCAGCCATCTGCAATCGAAGGAGAATCAACGAAATCACCCTCAACTTTGTATTCAAACTCTTTGTTAAGAGCTGAACCAGATACGCTTACACGAGCACTCTCTACTGTAAACTGAGAGTTTTCATCAGTTGCACCGTCAACATCAGTATACTCATAACGAGTAATGAACTGAGTATTGATACCAAAAGTGAATCCTGAATCTGGAAAATCTACGCGAGTACCTTTGTTATAGTACACCTTTCCAGCTGACATATCACTTCCCGAATCTGTTCCCTTAGCAACTACTCCACGTTCAACCAACAATTCATCAAGTGTTTTGGCTTGAGAAACAGCTGGAATAACTAAAAGAGCTGCTGCAAATATAATTCCTGCCTTTTGCATAAGCTTTCGCCTCCTGCTTTAACGTTAAAAACTCTATCTCGATCCTCCTTGGGAAATCTGTCCCAATGAAGAAAATATGCAATAGCTACATATGATCGCTTAGAGTCCTGATAATAAATCACATTGAGTGCTCAAGCCGTCAAGATTCAAAATGAATTGCTAACCATTTACTTGTACATCTATGCTTATTATTCAAACTACATGAAATATGATAGGAATTGAGAAATTCTAAGGACTTAGGTAAGCTATACACTCTTAATAGTGGCTTATTTTTAACTTGGCATAAGTGATTAACATTGTTTTATTAATACCATTATGGATAAAATTGAAGACTCCGTGCAGATTAGAAATACAGTAAAAAAGCTATGTGCAAGAGAGATTCCTAAATATCAATCTGAAAATTATTACGGAACTCTACCACTGCCTCTTTTTAAATCCTTTGCTTCCATAGGCTTAACTGGCCTTTCTATCAGTCAGGATTTTGCTGGTCTTGAAAGCTCCTCTGAAACAATAGCCGCTGTATTGGAAGAGGTGGCTACAATAGATTTAGGTCCTGCGATATTTCTCTCAGTTCACTTAATGGTCTCAAGAATCATTGAAAAGTTTTCTCAAGAATCCCAAAAAACAGAACTCCTACCTCAACTGGCCGAAGGTAAGCTTCTGGCTGCTTTTGGTTTAACTGAAGCATCAGCAGGCTCCGATGCTTCCGCACTTAAGACAACCGCCACCCAAAGAAACGATGGATTTATTATAAATGGATCTAAATGTTATATTACTAGTGCTGGCTGGGCTGATATTTATATTGTTTTTGCCAAATCTGGATCGGCCGAAAACTCAAAAGAGATTGCAGCATTCTTAGTGCCTGCAAAAACAAAAGGTCTAATTATTGGATCTCCTGAGAAGAAAATGGGTTGTGAGCTCTCTCCTATTGCAAATCTAACTTTCGACAATATGCATTTACCTAAAGAGGCTCTTCTTGGATCTCTTGATTCTGGATATAAAATTGCGCTCAGTGGCTTAGCAGGTGGCAGAATTAATATCGCAGCTTGTGCCAATGGCTTATCACAGGCCTCTTTGCAAATTGCATTGGACTACTTAAAAGAGAGAGAGCAATTCGGAAAACCATTAATTGAAATGCAGGGTCTTCAGTTCATGTTAGCAGATATGCAGATCAAACTTGAGACTTCTCGTCTTATTACAAAAAAAGCCGCTCAACAGATTGATTCCGCTGCCGACCAAAGCTTACAAAAGATTTTTTCTTCCATGGCTAAATGTCATGCCACTGATTGTGCAATGAACATTACAACTGAGGCAGTTCAACTTCTTGGAGGTGCCGGATACATTAAAGAGTACTTAGTTGAAAGATATATGAGAGATGCCAAGATGCTTCAAATCGTAGAGGGCACAAATCAGATTCAAAGAATGGTCATTGCCAGAGAGATGAGTAAAGCAGGATTTAAAGTTTGAAATATATATATAAGTCGAGAACTTACCTACCAAATTTCATGGCAATTATTTATGTCAGATTTTAACTTTAGTTATTCTACGAATCTGACGAGAACCTATGAGGGATCATTGGGTTAGCCTTTGAAAATTGAATTGCCTTCAACGTCTTTAAAACTCTATTTTCCAATAGTGTCTGAAATGTTATTGATTCAACTGAAGTGCTGTCTGGCTTTCTCCGCACAAGTAGTTATTTATTTTATTTAAGGAATATCAAAATGCGTAAAATAATGATTTTAGCTCTTATTGCATCGACTGTATCTATTTCAAATTTTGCCTTAGCAGGCGATTGCGAACTATCGGTTACACGAATAGCTTGTCCAGGCAAAGAAGCTGAATCTTACAAGAAATGTGATGGCAAACCTAGCTGTACAGAATTAAAAGAAACTGCTTCAGCTGATGGTTGTGCAAAAGAAGCACTAAAAGCCTGTGAAAATTCTAGACTTGATATTACTAAATCAAAAGTCATAACTAGCAAATTCGATGGAACGGCAGTAGAATCCAATAAAGATTTCTGTGCAGGTGATCGTGCAGATTTTAATAAATGTAGTTAATAATATTTAGGGAGCGAAAAAGAGATCCTTTTTTGCTCCCTAAAATTAGAATGGTTTTCAGTTCATTGAGGTTATCAAATGAGGTTTATAAAAACTCGACTTGGAAGGTTATCTGTTAGAGTTAAGTTATTAATTACTACAATCGCTCTTCTTGCAATCGCAGGATTCATTTCATTCTCATTATATTCCTCTCTACTTCAAAGCTCGGTCATGTTGAGAAAGGTATCAACTGATGTAGTTAAAAATCTTTGGAGTGCTGGACAGGCTCGAGACTGGCTATTGGAAATTGGGGTCGCACGTTCAGATATTGGACAATTATTTTGGGCCAGCTATGGAGATTATGTTGCGGGGACTCCAGCCGAAGCAAGATTTATTCGTCGCATCAAAGCCAACGTTCAGACAATTGATTCAAGTTTTGTAAAATTTGCTGCGGATCGCTTCCCTAGTGGAGAAGAAAAAACTGCTTATGAAGCTGCCGTTGCAACTTGGAACGATGTAAAATCTAAAGTTGACATCCTTGTTGTTAAACTTGAAAGCGGATCTCTAAGCAGAGAAGATGCTAAAAAAGAGATCTCAGAGAATCTAAACAACTTATTATTACTAAAAGAAAAATACACGGATCTTTCAATCATATTAAAGGGAGCTGGTGTTGCTGGCTATGAAGAAGCCTCAGGAATGGCACAAACAGCGGAACATCAATCAATTGCTGATAGAAACATTGCTATTATTGGACTTGCAGTGGGTTCGCTCTTAGCACTTTTATCTATTTTTACTGTGATTGCAGTTACAAGACAGTTTTCAAAAGCACTCTTAAAACTTGATCAATCAACAAATCAGGTTAAAAATTATTCTCAAGCTGTTTCAAGTGGCGCGGACTCAGTTGCTCAAGCTTCCACGGAACAGGCCGCCTCACTTGAAGAGATTACTGCCTCTGTATTTCAAGTTTTTAGTATGTCAAAAGAAAACATCACTTCTTCAATTACTTCATGTAAATTAGCAGAAGAGTCTGCAATGAAATCTGAAGCTGGACTCAAAACAGTTAATTGCATTGCAAAATCAGTTAAGGATACCTGCGATGCTGCTTCACAAACTTCCTCTATCCTTAAAACAATAGAAGAAATTGCTTTTCAAACTAATTTACTTGCTCTTAATGCTGCTGTTGAGGCTGCTCGGGCCGGAGATGCTGGCAAAGGATTCGCTGTAGTAGCCGAAGAAGTCCGCTCTTTAGCCCAAAGAAGTAGTAATGCTGCAAAAGAAAGTGCTGAAACTATCAAGAAGTCATTAAGTGTTGCTCAGGAAGGAGCAAAAATTACCGAAGGTGCCTACTCCCAGTTTAAAGAAATCTTTGAGGGTAATACCAAAAGTGTCAATATGATGAAAGAGTTGAAAGCTGCCTCCGAAAGACAGTTAACCAATCTCGAACAAATAAAATCTTCTTTAGAGCAGCTAGACAAAGCAGTTCAAATTAATTCAGCTTCTTCCGAAGAAGCCTCTGCCACTGGTCAAGATCTATTTTCCGAGGTAAAAAATCTTGCTGAAGAAATCGCTAGAACAAACTCAATTGTATTTGGCAGTAAGTTTCAAAATATTCTCAATCAGGCTGACGAACCTTCTACAGAGGATAGACCTGAATCAAGAGTTAACTCTCCAAAAGAAAAGCATTCAAAAGGTAACGCCAGAAACTCAGACTCTCAACTCAACTTTCATTAAAATCTGAGTTTCGGATAATAAGCGTATCGAGAAAAGAAAGATGTTGGAAGTTTTGAAATAAAAATCGAGCATTAAGAATAAAAATTTAGCAGTACGGATTTCCTAACACTGGTCCATCGTACAATCTTTCATCTAAAGTACCTTTCAGAAGTCTTTGCCGAATGAAATGACGCAAAACTTCTAGAAAAGACTATATCCGCCGAAGCCCTGAGCTTGTCGAAGGGGCAAGGCGAATTCTTTTCGAGAAGGACTTTTGAAATGCACTATAAATCAGCATTAGGTTGACCGCGCTCTGCTTCATCTAGATTTTTATGATTTAGTAGATATCACCCGGTTGCGTCAATGGATTCTTAAAAGGTAAGTGCCCATTTATTCCTGAGCCAATGAATATAATACTTTGCATTAATTATAGAAGATGTGACATTATCGACTCTCCACTCTTTTTTATGGGGTTTGCTTGCGATCGAAACCTTTGGCCATCATTGCCGTTACATACGGAATAGTTTCTTTATTTCTAAGATTAATTTTATGGTGGATTTTTGGTAGAGATGCCGGGATAACCATCACACATCTTCCTGCAATTCTAGGTCTTGGAATAATTAATGATTTACTAGAGCTAGTATATCTTTTTGCTCCGCTTACTCTGTTGCTTCTTATCCTCCCACCCCGTTGGTTAAAAAAAGATTTCATGATCAGGCTAACAGGTATTGCGTTTTACCTCTTACTTTTTGGCTTTCTTTATCTTCAAGCCGTAGAGTTTTTCTTCTTTGATGAATTTGATTCTAGATTCAATCTGATTGCGGTAGATTATTTAATGTACCCAAATGAGGTATTCATAAATCTTTGGGAATCTTATCCTGTCGTATGGTTCCTATTTGGATTCTTAATCCTTACTACTGCAGTATATAAACTACTGTGGCCACCGATCAGAGAATCCATTCAAAATTATTCTTCCAACAAACGACCATGGGCACGAATCACAGCACATACAATGCTAGTTGTGATTTTGGCACTCTTTCTTTCAACAGATTCACTCTCTTATTCTTCAAATAGGGTCAAAAATGAGATTTCGGCCAATGGAATAAGTAGTTTTTTTAATGCACTATTAACAGATGAGCTAGACTACGATCTATATTATTCAACTCTGCCACGAGAAGAAGCTTTCTCAATAATGCGACAACATCTTTCTAGCTCTGGGGGCAAGTTAACTTCCGAAGATACTCTTGATATTCATAGACAATTTGAAAGCAAGCAAAATGGGCTTGGTAAACTTAATGTAATTATTCTTTCTGAAGAATCTCTTGGTGCTGGATTTATTGGTACCTATGGGGATACTCGTGGCTTAAGTCCAAATTTTGACCGCCTAGCTAAGGAGGGTCTACTTTTTAAAAATGCTTACGCCACAGGGACTCGAACAGTTCGTGGACTAGAGGCAATGTCGACATCCTTTCCCCCGATTCCAAGTGAGTCAATTGTCAAAAGACCTGGCAATGAAAATATTGCTAATTGGGGCATGGTTCTCAAACAACACGGTTATCACTCTAGCTTTATATACGGCGGCTTTGGAATGTTTGATAACATGAACCATTTCTTCGGTTCCAACGGATTTGAACTAAGTGATCGCACCGACATTAAGAATCAAACTTTTGCAAATATTTGGGGAGTTTGCGACGAAGATTTATTTAAACATGCCATAAGTTATTACGATCAAGTTGAAGCTACTGGCAAACCTTTCTTTTCAATCGTAATGACCACATCTAACCATAAACCTTACACCTTTCCTTCAGGAATTCCTGGTATCCCACCGAGTGGTGGTGGTAGAGATGCTGGTGTTAAGTATGCTGATTATGCAATCGGAAAATTTTTTGAAGAAGCACCCAAACATTCCTGGTATAAAAACAGCATAATAATAGTAATGGCCGATCACGATGCTCGAGTTTATGGGCGAGCACTGGTACCAATTGAACGGTACAGAATTCCGTTGTTATTAATTGCCCCTGGTAAAATAGCGCCCCGTGAAGAACAGGTTAGAATAAGCCAAATTGATCTTATGCCTACCGTACTTGGACTTCTCGGACTTGATTATACTGGACCATTTTACGGCAGTGACGTCTTAGTACCTGGAACACCATCAGATAGAGCTGTTCTAGTTAGCCATAATCATGATGTAGCAATATTTAATGGCAAGGAATTATCCGTACTTGGACTACAAAAGAAAAGAACAACTTATTCTTATGATCCTACAAACAATGCTCAAGTTGAAATCTCTCCTAACGAACAATCGCTAAATCTGGCAACAGCATATCTTCAGACTGCATTTGAGCTTTTTAAAGATAAAAAATACAAATAATAATGCTACATCTTAACCCTTCCCCTCAATAACAAGATACAGAGCCTGTCAGTTTTGACCTATTTTTGGGGAGTTATGCGTTCAATAATATTAATAACAGCACTTTTCTATTTTTCATCAATAAATGCTTTTGCCCAATCATCCGAAGCTAAAAATCAATTTAGCGGTTCACTTTTTAGGGCAACCAAAATCCAACTATACAGAGATTTAAAAGCGGAGGCAGCTAAGTGGTGCTTCAAGAAAGCTGGTATAAATGGAGTTGGACTTACATGCGGCGAGTTAGACTGTGTATTTTTTTCATGCACTCTAAGTTGTATCTGTAATTATTGGCCTAGAAAGATTGCCAAAATGGAGATACCTGCCTTTATCGATCCTCTCAATGGATACGAAAATTAGTAACCGAAGGTATGGTGCCTGGCGCTATGTGGCAACTCCTCGAGCTAAGAAGCGACGATAGCAATATGATCTTCTCATTAAACCAAGAATTCTCTACAAAATCGCCGCTTAAAGGCTTATCTTAATGCCATTCGGGACGGTCATGCTCCGTAGAGAAGGCATCTAATCCTAAACAAATGAGGGACTATTTTCTGATTCATTGAATATAAAGGATTTCAATGAAATTCTTTCTTACTTAAAGTGGTTAAGATTGTAAGTAAGCATTGCTGATAACGATTATAAGGCCGTTTCACCGGTGAAGTAATTTTTCATTTATTTCTGAAATATAGGCTTCTTAACTTTGTCGCCCCCGGTAACTTCAGATTACAAAAAACAGAAATAAAGCCGATCCTCTGTGACGATTCGCCAGGATCTCTTTTAGAAATTATAAATTTAATAGATAGTGGCAGTTTTTTAAATCTAAAAAATCTTAGGTAATTTCTTAGGTAATTTCACTTTGCCGGGCCGGTGAAAAGGTCTTATAATGGTTATCAGCCTGAAAACAAGACCTGCGCCTACTCCATCGATACTGAATTAGACGCAGGTCGGATAGATCTTGGAATTAAAGCATCGAAAACCCATAGAGACTATAGTTTTCTGAGGTCGCAGAATCTCCGGAGTGAACTCCAAAGACAATTGCTCTTCTCATGGTTACTTGGAACTCGCCGCCTGATCCAGCATCAAAGAATCCGGTACAGCCCCCATTACTTAATGTTCCGGTAGAAGAGGATCCATTTACGGTAACATAATATGGCATTACAGTTGTGGTATTGATCGTTTGGCAAACTTGAAACTTTCCAGCTGCTGAGTTTGTTCTAATCTTCATTTGACCAAAGACGTAGTCAACGGTTGATGAAGTAGACATAAAATAACTATAGATATTTAATGCAGTGGCATTGGTAGCTCCAGCACTGGCAAGGAGTGGACCCTGTGGTCCTTGAATTCCTTGTGGCCCTTGAATGCCTTGAGGACCACCTGCACCTTGTGCACCTTGTGAACCTGGTAGACCTTGTGTTGCTGAGGCATTAAGGTTCGCTGTCAACGTTGAAACATTTAGGATCTCGGTTGTCTTTTTGGGGCATGAGTCTGCAATCACTGTGGAAACCTTCAACTTAGGCTTTCCGTTTTTGAGAGTAACTTTTGCACAAATTACTTCAGCTTGAGCTTGGGCCAAAAAGGTACCAATTGTAAGGACTATAGTTAAAAGGGTCGTCTTTGCTTTCATAAAGATTGAACTCCAAAATAGGGTTGTTGGAGCGCTACGGTATCATCTTTTAGGACTGAATCAACATTTGTTAGAAATCAGAGA
>JAWXBT010000457.1:0-5256 GCA_034440315.1 bacterium | reverse complement strand
ACATATCCCAGTGGATATGCTTGCGGTTTTCTCTCTCGATTTCCTCGTCTCGGCTCAAATCTCTCTTTTCTCGTAAAGGAGGTAGTTTCGCAACAGGCCTATAATTCCAAAGTCCTTCGAGTGATTAAGGGCGTCTAATTTAAATACAATCGTCGTTTTATTATTCAGTGTTATATATGTAACTACTTATATAAACTCAATATATTCTTGGCATTTACGTTGCATTTGATCAAGAAAGAAACAGAAAACTTAAGGAGAGAGTAAAGGTTATGAAGTTAATTAAGATCCTCGTTATAGCTCAGGTTTTTTCAATACTAAGTCAGATTCAAGCACAAGAATTAAAATTTCAACCAATAGGGAAACCTGAAAAAATAAAAATAGATTCAAAATTTAAAAAATTACATACACCAAAAAATAAATGTTCTGTGGAAATCGAAGAAGTCTTAAAAAAATTAGCATACACACAAGAACTGCTATCAAATAGTGAAGCAAATTTTAATCAATGCATTGCTGAGCAGGGAAATTACCAAGCACAATTAAATTCATGTCAGTCAGATGTTGCTTCCTTAACTGAAGCTTATGTTTCGATAAAAGATGAACTTACAAATTTAAATGGTGACTACGGTGTAATTATTGCTGCAAATGAAACATTGCAAGGTGAAGTTACTGCCTTAACTGAAGAAAATAGTAATTTATCAGGGCAAATTGTTGATTTAACACTTGTAGTCAACAATTTAAGTACTGAAGTTCAATCATTAAGTGTAGAAAATGCGGCCCTGAGTGTATCTTATAATGAATTAAATACCTCACATGATCTTTTGAAAACACAATATGAAAGTGCCATCAACAATCTTAATATTACTCAAACAGAGCGGGATTCTTTAGCCAATAATTACCAACAACTTCTTGATGACGAAGCTGCAAATGAAGTTAAATTAAACGAGTATAAAAAGGTATTTAATCCTGAAACACCATATTTTATTACCGGAAATATGGAATGTATCAATGCAGCTAGATCCCTTCTAAAGAAATTTATTATGAAAAGAAAAGCTGGTGAAACCAAAATTAAAATTACAAGAAAAGCTAGAAAAACATTGGCAAAATGCCAAGCGAACGAAATCGCAAATGGCTCTGTACTGAATACCCTTAAAAACCAAGGAATAAACATTCAATAACTAACAGTAGTTTATATTAAAAATCGAGTTAGCATTCGCTAGCTCGATTTTTTATTGATTTGAACCAAGGAGGCTCTTTTGTGGTATAATTAGTTTTACCAACTTCCGATAGGTTATTTATGGTTAAACAAACAATTGTACTACTGATTGCTTCATTTTTTCTTGGCTTTACAAGTGAATCAGTTGCACAAACTCCATGTCGCGGAGTTAAGTTCAGCACCTATAACGATGCTGATTTTGTCAAATTAACTGACATGAATGTAAATTTGATCAGATACGATCTGATTTGGGATGATAGTACAGCTGCCGATAATTCAAATTCAACGACATTTAATGCTTGGTTGGATGACGAGCTTGATGATTTTGATGTAGTACTTGCAAAACTCAAAGCAATAAATATTCCAGCTATTATAGTTCTTCATACGCCACCTGGTGGATTTGCCACGCGAGTAGGCAAAGTTACTCATAAAATATTCACGGAAAGTTGGGCTCAAGCCGAAATCGTTGCTGCTTGGCAAAAAATTGCAACTCGTTACTTAGGTGAAACTGGAATACATGCTTTTGAAATTCTTAATGAGCCGGCTCAATTTGATGATGCAGTTACAGCTGGACTAAAAGACTGGAATGGACTTGCAGTGGATATCGTTGCAGCTATCAGAGCCATTGATACAGTTCATCCAGTTATTACAAGTTCTCGTTTCGGAGATCCAACAAAATATAATAAAATGGATGTAATTCCATACGATAATGTTCTTTATACTTTTCACTTTTATTACCCTTTTCAATATACACATCAGGGTATTTTTACAAAAAAATGGAAGAAAAGATTTTATCCAAATCCGACATTAAATAAGAAAAAGCTTCAAAAAGTAATGAAAAATGCATTCAAATTCCAAGAGCAAAATAATGTAGAATTAATTGTTACTGAATTTGCTACCGCTCGTTGGGCTCCAGGCGGTGACAAGTATCTAAAAGACGTAATTGATATCTTTGAAAAGAAAGAGATTTGTTGGACGTACGAATCTTTTGGAACTGTAGATGTTTGGAGTTTTGAGTATACAAAAAATAAAAATGATAAGACAAAAAGTACTACGATGACTGCAAGAGAGGCTCTTTTAAGAGAGTATTTCACAAAGAATTAAAGGGTCTGTTGCAAAACTATCTCCGTAACGAGAAAAATGAGATTTGAGCCGAGACAAGTAAGTCGAGAGGGAAAACCGGAAGCATATCCTCTGGATATTCTGAGGCTTTTCTCTCGAAGACTGACGATGTTGCAGGCCAAAAATCGCTTTTCGCAGTAGAAGAGAGTTTTGCAACAGACCCTTAAAGGTAATTCTAATCAACCGCTGCATAACAAGCTGAAAGGGGAGTCTCTAATGTTTGATTTTTGATGCCTTCAAGCAAAGCCCACATTTGATCGCCGTAACAAAAATGCCACCACTCATGTGTTAATCTTGCAAATCCAGCAAACTTCATTACATTCAACAATAATTCGCGATTTGAATGACATACTTTTCCATGATCATCCTTCGCATTAGAATAAAAATGTGGAAGAATTCTATCGGATGGCTCATCAAAATCAGAGCCCATCATAAGTTGCTTTCCATCAACTCCAAGAATACTTAGATCTACTACGGCTCCAGTAGAATGTGGTGGGGGAGATATTGGATCTCGATTTGGCATAGCCCAAACAGATAGGACTTTTTTCATGATTCGATCACTATCTAATTCAGATATTGAATCAGGATTTAAACCAGCTTCACTAGCATATTTTCTAAAAGTATAATCGACCATATACTCTTGCACTGAGATCGGTCTAAAACCATCAAAAATATGAAGCTTAAAACCAGGACGCTCTGAATCTAATTTTTGCTGGGCTTTTAATAAACGATCAACAACTCCAGATCTAAGAAAGAATGGACTTGTTGTTCCATATGGAGAACCGGACATCTGATATGGATGTGGCTCTTCAAAAGAGAATATATCTCTGGGAATCTCTTTGAGAAGTTCGTTGTTCTCAAGAATTTTTATCTTTGAACGCTCAGCTAGAATTTCAGATAAATTGAAAAATCTTTCAATAATCCTTAAAGACTCCTCTCCGCTCAGGCTTTCTTTACCAGCAAATTTATGGATTTTCCTAATGAGGGAATTTAGTCGCATTAGGAAGGCTCTTTTACAGGAGTTCTAAATTCAAAGCTAGAAAAACTCTTCATTGCAAAGGAATATACTCAGGGATTATAGTAAATTTCAAAAGTCATTGCCGAAAAGTAAAGGCTTTTGAAATTTACGATCCCCCGGAGGGATGATAAATAGTTGTCCCAACTAAATATTTTAAGTAAACCGAAGGTTTTCATCATAAAAGTATTCGGAAATTATTTATTGGGATAACTAAATAGTTAAAAATTATGAAACTCAGATTCTTTAAACTTGTAACAACTATTGGATCAACTCTAGTTTTATCATCTTCAATTTTAGCTGAGGACTCCTTATTCGTTCAAGTACGATCCACTAAAATTCGCAGTCAACCAGAGCACTGGGCAGCCGCAGTAAGCGATGCAAGATATGGTGATAAATTAAAGCCTATAACCGATGACGAAGATTCTGCATGGCTAGAAGTTGGCACTCTCTCGGGCAAAAAAGGGTTTATAAATCGTTCTGCAGTTTCCAAAAGAGAGATTGTTCTTAATACATCCAAACTTGCTTCCGTAAATGCCGATCTTTCTGAAGTCGTAGTAGCCGGAAAAGGCTTTGGTAAAGAAGTTGAGCAGGACTATGCAATGTCCAGTAGTAATGTTGATTATAGAGCAGTCAATAAAATGGAAACACTGAGAGTTTCAGATCCAGAGCTTTTGAATTTCATGAAAGAGGGGCAATTAAGGATAGCAGGAAAATAATGATCATGATTTCTTTAAAAAAAACTGCATTAATAGGATTTGCTCTAGCTGCTCTGAGTTGTTCGAATCCGGCATTTAAAGAAGCTGGAACAAACATCCTGAGTTCCACAGGCTTGGTCAGTGCTTCCCAGGCTACTACTTTTTTTGATGTTGGTGCCCACGCAAGCAAGGCTGTCGAAAGTTTATCAGAAGAACAGGAATACTACTTAGGGCGCGGTGTGTCCGCCATGATTCTATCGCGCTATCAACCAAGTCGCAGCTTAAAACTTCAACAATATTTAAATAAAGTTGGAAAATCAGTTGCTGTTTATTCGGACAGATCTGAAACATTTGGGGGTTATCATTTCTTAGTTTTAGATACACCTGAAATTAATGCAGTATCTGCACCAGGTGGTTTTGTTTTTATTACAACTGGATTTTTAAAACTTATCCCGAATGAAGATGCCTTAGCTGGAGTACTCGCTCACGAAGTTGCACACATTGTAAAAGGTCATGGATTAAAAGCGATTTCAAGAA
Organism: bacterium; assembly: GCA_034440315.1. Classification (GTDB taxonomy): domain Bacteria; phylum Bdellovibrionota_C; class UBA2361; order UBA2361; family J135; genus JAWXBT01. The sequence goes on along the minus strand of JAWXBT010000457.1, from coordinate 671 downwards.
GTAATCTTAATAGTGCCCTGCTTTTAATTGGCAAAGAAGCAGCCTCAGGCTCAGCAGATGCGACAATTCAACTGCTAACAGCTACTTTTGAACGCAGCATATCTGATGTTTTTGAAACGCTAATGAATAATGGCTACAGTCGAAGTCAAGAATACGAGGCTGATGAGTACGCCGCAGATTTATTGTCAAAAGCTGGCTATAGCCCTGCGTCAATGCTGCAAACTCTTGATATTCTTGATAAAAATACCCAAGATAATTCACAAGGTTGGTATAAAACTCATCCTGATCCAGCGAAAAGAATCTCAGAACTTAAAGATCAAAGCACGATAAAAAGTGATAAGGCGATAAATTTAGGTCAGGCTAAAAGGGAGAAGCGATTCAGAGCCTTTCGCCAGTTAATTGGATAAAGATCTCCAGTGAAAATCAGTAAAAAAAATATTGCTGCTACCTTAATTTTGGTAGTTACAATTTCCATTGGAATATTTTCCAGTGAGTTTAATTTTCTTGAGAGATTCGAAAATGCAAGTTGGGATATGCGCATGCGTATCATTGCAAAATCTAATCCGATTAATCCAAAAATTAAAATTATCGCTATTGATCAATCATCCTTGAATACTCGTGCAAAAGATGGACAGTTTTGGCCATGGCCAAGATCATTATATGTCCCAATT
>JAWXBT010000456.1:0-2736 GCA_034440315.1 bacterium | reverse complement strand
TCTCCATGATGATGGACTTAATGGAGATAAAGAGGGGGGCGATGGAATTTTCTCAACAGAGATATCTGTTAAAGATGAAGGAAATTATAAGCTTGTTCTTGGGGCACGTGGAAAAACTCTAGCCCGAGAGCAGTATGCAAACTTTAAGGTTACCCCCCGTTTGTTGACCCTTTCTCTTTATCAAGGAGAAGTAGCTGAATCGAGTGTGTCTCACGGTAAGGATCATGGTAATGATCATGGCAAAGATTCGCATGATCATTCAGATCTCAAAAAGGAAGACATTGGCTCGCATGACCAGTCACAACAAGGTCAGTTTTTTAAAGTGACACTAGATGCTTTAGCTATTGGAATTAAAGAAAAATCCTTAAAGATAAAATCAACCAGTTCTACTCATGTTGTCTACAACGTCGCCGTTCCTGTTGGGGGAAAAAACCAGAGCGAATTTATTATCCCAGTTGATATTATTCCTACAGCAGGCAAGTTTGATGTTTACGCGATTTTAGGAGGAAAGATTAGGGGAAGGGCAGTAAATACTCAAAGTAATCTTCTTAGATTTACAAGCACGACTAAACCAACAGGTGCAGTTGTAATGCCAGGAGCCGTTGACAAGCCAATCCATGAAGATCCCCATGAGGTAGGTAAATCAAAAGAATCAGGAGGAAGCACTCTTTTTGGAATCATAATTCTAACTATTATAAATGTAATCTGCGCAGCCCTGGCCATTAAATTTCTAAAGAAAGTTCTTTCAAGCGTCGTTGTTGCAGAAGAAAATTATGCTTCTCCTACTGTAATAATTGCGACTCTTGATAAATTAAAAGAGAAGATGGGGGCAACCTCACTTGATTTATCTGATGTTGCCTTAAGTCAAAAAGCTATTGAACAGATGCTGGCAACTACCTCTGGTTCAGAATTTGATTCTGCTCTTGAAGAGAATAAGGTTATTGACGCACAGCCTGAGCCAGTGGCTACTGAAGAATCACCAGCAACGGAGGCACCTGTTGCAGAGGAGGCTCCTCCTATTGCTCCGTCATCAGAGGCCATCCCTGTAAATGCTACTATTGAGGATCTAGTTTCCAGTACAGGTTCTGAAGCAAAACCTACAAGTGATCTAGACGAGCAGATGCAAAAACTTCTCGATGAAACCAAGCAGCCAACTCCTACTAAGGAGGGCTCATAATGTCATTTTTATTATTGGCGATCATTGCAATACTAGAAGCTGCAATCGTTGTCTTTATATTATGGAAGCTCTCAGCGCAGAAAAAGAATCTAGCAGCGAATGTAATTGAAGCCTTACAAGAGCAACTCAGCGAGAGAAAGCGTCTTCAATCAGAGATGAAGGGGCTGATGGACGGAATGGTAAAGATTGAAGCTCTTGCTTACGCTGTGCAGCAGCTTCGAGAAGCTCAGGATCAGTTAAAATCTGAGCATGGTAGAATAGCAATTACTCAAACAGAATTAGAGACTGTTGAAACTAGATTACGTGAACTTGAAGAGATAGAAAGAGAGCTTGAGGCTAGTAATATTGAGATTCAAGAGGAGTTGGCCGCGCTTAATGCTAGAGAATCTGACTTAAGATCAAAGAATAATAAGCTTAAATCGGAGATTCAGGATTCTTTAAAACACATTGAAGAACTGCTTGGAGAAATAGAAGTTTCAGCTAAGGTATTAGAGCATGCAAAGTTAATGAAAACGCAACTATTATCGGCTGAAGATAAAATCGAGCAACTGCTACTTCAAATAGAGGAAACTAACGTTCACTATCTTGGTTTAAAAAAGAGATACGATGCTCTAGACATAGAATATGCTCAGCTTTACGAAAAATTTTCAGATTTAGATAACGCTGCTCAAACCTAAAATCCTGCATTTCCTTGTCTGTAGAATCTAGTTTTCTCTTAGTTTTCCCTGATGCTCTACAACATGTCTTGAGGATCAACATCAAATATAACCCTTATCTTTTTGTCACGAGCACAGTTGCTTTGTAAATAATTAAGGACACTGTGAATGGCTACGCTGCTTTTACTTTTTAAAAGCATATGCCAACGCCAAAGTGATTTTAATTTTTGAAGGGGTGCTGGTGAAGGCCCTAATAATTTTACATCAAGCTTTCTTATTCCAATTATGTGCTTAGCTTTCTCTTTTAGAGATTCTAAAAATGGTGAGAGTAATGAAACATCTTCGGAGCTTGCAACAATTCGTAGTAAGCGCACAAACGGTGGATACTCAAGTTTCTGACGTTGAGAGAGCTCAATTTTTGCAAAGCCAATATAATCATCTTCTACTGTTTTTTTTATGCTTGGATGATGAGGAATCCGTGTTTGTAAAATAACAGTACCAGGTTTTTTGCCTCGTCCAGCACGACCAGCTACTTGAGTCAGTAATTGAAACCCTCTTTCGGCGGCTCTAAAATCAGGCATATGCAATCCAACATCACAGTCAATAACGCCAACCAAAGTTACATTTGGAAGATCGTGTCCTTTGGCAATCATCTGAGTCCCAACTAGGATAGAGGTTTCTCCTGAGCGAACCCTGTTTAATATATCTTTGTATGAATCAATCGTGCCGACAGTATCGCGGTCTAATCGATCAACTTTGGCATCAGGGAATAGATCGCAAATCTCCTCAAATATTTTCTCAGTCCCGCTCCCTTTTTTAGTCAGTGTGCCAGGTTCCTTATCACCGGCTTCAACGCAGCTGGTACAATATTCAATCGGCGATGTTGTAAGTCCACAATAATGA
>JAWXBT010000455.1:0-4688 GCA_034440315.1 bacterium | reverse complement strand
CTTTTATTCCTCAAATTAAGAAAAATGCGTGAATATCGCTAGAGCGTGTTTATTTTAAGCTACAGATATTAAGATTTCGATGTTATGTTCCGGATAATCAACTTTAATTTTGGTGAGCTACTTATTTTTGTATATCTCCTCATGTGTGCCAAAAGCCACAAAATAGGCCACTGGTTCGTCTTGTTCTCTATCTTCTTGATAGATCGCCCGTAAATCTGCTGTTACATCAATACTTCTGAACCCTTCCCATTCTCTTTTTAAATCGTGATTATCCAATTCCAGGTTGTTGGGATCTTTGAAGAAAATTTCCAAGGCTTTTTTAAAACTGTTGCGGGTTCTAACATCTTGTTTCTTGAGTTTATTTATTAGTTCCGGAGATATCTGAAACTTCATATACCCTGCTGTTCAAGCCATTTTACTGCTTCTTCGCCGCTATTAAAAACAGGAGATGCCTTTCCCTCTTTTTTATCTTTTAGGGCCTGTTTTATCGTTTTAATCAAGTATTCACTCGGCTCCTCGTTTCTTGCACTAAATTCTACAGACTTTGTCCTGATGAATTGTTTTAAAAACGCTTTAATGACAACAGATAGAGGCATGCCTAACTCTTCTGCCGTTTGCATAGCCTCTTTTTTTGTTTGGGGGTCAACTTTAGTAGCAACAACTGAGTAGCTCATGATGGTCTAGAGTATATACATTGGACTACTATTTTGTCAAATATTTTGAAGGAGAATTTCAGAATTAGATTCTTTGGTTTCAAATATGATGTTACCATTATTAATATGAGTAGAAACATTCTCGAATCCTGCTTTATCAAATAATTCTTTTAAGCGTTTCATTTCTACCTTAATTGTTACCGCCAGCGTTAATTCCTCGGAGAAGGGCTAGGTAGATCATTTTCTATTTTAATAGACCAGATCAGCCAGATTTAAGAGTTCTTTTTCTTGATATTGTTGTTTAGAGTAAAGAAAACAGCGTAAATATAGCTTCGGAGAGTAAAATTTAGGTGTGAGCCATACGGGTCTGGAACCGCTTAGTCCTATAACCACTGTCTTCCCGAGTGTATCATCTTCAGGCTAAACGAGACAAATGGGACACTATAAAAAGGGCGTCTGATGGGGCGTCTGTCCCTATAATGGAGAGCTTCGAAATCTTTCTCCAAGCCCCTTAGTTAGCCCTTTTTTGAGTAAAAAAACGATTGAAATGACTCTGCAATTCCTGTATCATAATGGTATCTATTGGTAGGTAAATCTATATGGAAGAACTATTAACCTTAAAAGAGGCGGCGCAGGTACTAAAGGTACACCCTAATACACTCAGGTCATGGGATAAAAAAGGTGTATTAATAGCTGTGCGTATTGGCGTGAAGGGTGTGAGAAGATATAAAAAAGAAGATATCGAAAAGTTCATCAACAAAAAAAGTAAATAACTATGTCATACATAACTGAGGCAAAAACAAGACAAGAAATTATTGACCAACGACTGTTTAAAGCTGGTTGGGATGTTAATAATCCTTCGCAAGTTACTTCCGAACTAGATATTTGGGTGGGCTTACCTGAGGGGATAACTGAACCAGAACATGAACATCAAGGATTCCAGTATGCCGATTATGTATTACTTGGTGATGACGGATATCCACTAGCTGTAGTCGAAGCAAAGAAAACCTCTAGAGATGCAAGAGTTGGACAAGAGCAAGCAAGACAATACGCAGTAAATATCCAAAAGAACTCAGACAAGGATATGCCATTCGTTTTCTATACTAATGGAAACGATATTTATTTTTGGGACACAGAAAAGTTCCCGCCTCGAAAAGTCTACGGTTTCCCAACCAAAAAAGATCTCGAACGACTTCTGTTTTTGAGAAAGAACGAGAAACCGATGTCCCAGGAACTTATTAACAGAGACATATCCAGTCGCCCATATCAGATTGAAGCTATCCGTTCAGTGTTTGAAAACTTGGATAAGGGCAAAAGAAAAGCATTGCTGGTTATGGCAACTGGCACAGGTAAAACAAGAACCTGTGTATCAATGGTGGATGTACTTATGAGAACTAACAGAGTGCAAAGAGTATTATTTCTTGTTGATCGAATCGCTCTTCGCAATCAAGCACTTGATGCTTTTAAAGAATATCTTCCTAACGCTCCAGTTTGGCCTAAGATTGGTGAAACAGAGATTGTTACTGATAGACGTGTTTATGCTGCGACTTATCCCACAATGCTCAATATTATCGAGGACAAAGATTGCCCATTAAGTCCTCACTTCTTCGATATGATTGTAGCTGATGAAAGCCATCGATCTATTTATAACATCTACAAAAATGTTTTTGATTATTTTGATGCTATTCAGCTTGGTCTAACTGCTACGCCCAAAGATGCAGTTGAACACAATACTTTTAATTTATTTAACTGCGACGACGGTATTCCAACTTTTGCATATTCATACGAAGAAGCTCTTAATAATAAACCTCCATATCTTTGTGATTATGAAGTGTTAAAGATTCGAACAAAATTTCAAAAAGAAGGAATTCGAAAGAGTAATATTTCACTTCCTGAACAACAAAAGCTTTTAGCAGATGGCAAAGAGCCAGAAGAGATTGACTATGAAGGAACTGATCTGGAAAAAAAAGTTACTAATCGAGGAACGAACGCTCTGATAGTCCAGGAATTCATGGAATCATCAATCAAAGATGAAAGTGGAACGTTGCCTGGCAAGACAATCTTCTTCGCCATGACCATGAAGCATGCGAGACGCTTGCAAGAAGTATTTGATGACTTATATCCTGAACATAAAGGGAATCTTGCAAAGGTTATCGTATCAGATGATGCTCGTGTTTATGGTAAAGGTGGCTTGCTTGATCAATTTATAAATAATGATTTTCCAAGAATTGCGATAAGTGTAGACATGCTCGATACAGGAATTGATGTTAGAGAGCTTGTTAATCTTGTTTTTGCAAAGCCTGTATTCTCCTACACAAAGTTCTGGCAAATGATTGGTCGTGGAACGAGACTTCTTGAACCAAAAAAGCTTAAGCCATGGTGTAAAGATAAAGACAAGTTTTTAATTATGGATTGTTGGGAAAACTTTGAGTACTTCCAGATGAATCCAACTGGAAAAATTGATCGACCATCAAAGCCGATTCCTGTCAGATTATTTGAAACCAAGCTTGAAAAGCTCAGTGTTGCCCAATCTCAAAATAATGATCAACTTGTACAAGGAACAATTCAGAAACTTAAAGATGATATTGCAAAGCTCCCTCAAAACAATGTAGTCATACTTGACGCCAAAAGTACTTTAGACACGCTCAATGAACAATTTTGGAGCAGATTAACTGAGGACAAGCAGCTATTCCTGCAAAAAGATATTGCTCCACTCATGAGAACAAGAACCGGCGAAGACTACAAGGCCATGAGTTTTGAACTAAAGGTAATTCAATATTCAATTGGAAAGCTCGATCAAAATACTGGATCGGAGAAGAAAATAACCACTCTCGAAGAAGTAATCCTAGAAATGGTTTCTGATCTTCCCCTAACTGTTAATGTTGTAGCCAGAGAAAAAGATTTGATTGAAGCTGTACTTCATGGTGGATATTTAGCAAAAGCAGACGAAAGTGATTTAGATGTATTGATAGATAAACTTGCCCCACTAATGAAATATCGAGAAGAAGGTATTAAGCCAACACAGGACTCTTTCGACTTAAGAGATATCACTTCTGAAAAAGAGTACATCAAGTTCGGCGCTGCAAACGAACGAATTACAATTAAAAAATATCGAGAGAAAGTGGAAGCACTTGTAAAGAAGTTAGAAGATGAAAACGAAACACTACAAAAGATTAAAAATGGTGAAAGTATATCAAGTGATGAGATAGATGAATTGGCTGAAACGCTTGCGGAATATGATCCATACCCAACTGAGGAAAATCTACAGAAAGCATACGATGCACGAAGAGTTAGCTTTTTAGATCTTATTAAATACATCATGGGTATTGGAGGGTTAGTGACATTTCCTGAGAAAGTTTCAGAGGCTTTTGCCGAGTTTATCGCTGATCACAATACCATGAGTGCCAAACAAATTCAGTTTTTACACACATTACAGATTTTTATTATTGAGAACGGCCAACTAACGAAACAAGATTTAGTGAGAGAACCATTTACCAAGTTGCATGAGAATGGATTCTTAGGACTCTTTGATAAACGTATGCAACAGGAGATTTTGCAATTTACAGATCACATTTTTCAATATGCTTAATACAACAATAAAATCATCAATTGATCGTCTTTGGGATAAATTTTGGAGTGGTGGAATATCAAATCCCCTCACTGCCATAGAGCAAATCTCCTATCTTCTCTTCATGAAACGACTTGATCAGATGGATCTTAAGAAGAAACAAGATGCTGAATTCACCGGAGAAGCATATAAATCAATCTTTAGTGGGGAGAATGAGAACATGAGATGGAGTCACTTTCGCCATATGGAAGGCGGCGAGATGCTTACTCATATTCAAACAAAAGTATTCCCATTTTTAAAAACTCTTAATTCAGAAAATAGCTCTTATTCAAAGCACATGGGGAATGCAGTATTCATAATTTCGAAACCTTCTCTCGTAGTTGAAGCAGTGAATATTATTGATGAAATATTTGAAGAGATTTCAAATCAATCGTCAAACGGTCAAGGCTTTCAAGACACACAGGGAG
>JAWXBT010000454.1:0-4513 GCA_034440315.1 bacterium | reverse complement strand
GTTCATAATGCAAAAATACCCTATCTAATCTTAGATTTGTAAAAACATCTCCATCCTCGGAAATTGTTTTTGAGAAGTCAAAAAATTGAGAGTCGTCTGAAATAAAAAATTGCCTAGAAATTCCAGGGGCAAATTGATCAGATATTTTTTTTTGTTTTGCAATATTTTCAATTCCACTTGCAACAAAATCTCCTTGCAAAACAAACTTAAAAGCATCCTCTGTAATTTGAGAATTTAGTCTGGAATTGAGATCTGACCTAAAAGAATCTTTCAAATCAAACTGACTTTGAGAATCATCAGAAGAATATCTCGTGAATGAGTTGATAGTCTTGAGATGACCATTAAAGGAATATTCTTGAGCAAACAAATGAGAAGAATAAAATAAAAGAAATATAAGGCTTTTTTTACTGATATTAAGCACTAACAATCTCTCCATCTTTAAGCTTGATAATTCTCTTTGCAGAAGACATCACTACAGGATCATGAGTTGAAAAGATGAAAGTTATACCCTCTTGTTCATTCATATGTCTCATAAGAGCGACAAGGCTTTGTGCAGTAACAGAATCTAAATTTGCTGTTGGCTCATCGGCCAAGACTAATTTGGGTCGTGAAACAATTGCACGAGCTACTGCGACTCTTTGTTGTTGGCCACCAGAAAGTTCGGCTGGTCTTCTATTTTCCAATCCAGCTAATCCAACTTGAGATAAAATATTCATGGCTCTCTTGGTTCTCTCAAGAGTATTAATTCCCTGAAGATGCATAACAAACTCAACATTTTCTCTAGCTGATAAAACAGGAATTAAATTATATGCTTGAAAAACAAAACCTATTTCGTTGAGTCTTAGATTAGAAATTTCAGATTTATTAAGGTTATTTAATTTATGTCCAGCTAGCCAAATATTTCCCTCGGTCGGCTTATCCAGGCTTCCTATCATATTTAACAAAGTACTTTTTCCAGAGCCAGAAGGACCAGAGAGACAAACAAATTCAGATGAGTCAATACTCAGGGATACTTCGCGCAAAGCATAGATTGTTTCAGAAGCTTGATAAAAAACTTTCGATACATTTTCGCACTTTACTACATTCATATTATTAAATTATTTCTCCCTTCCTGAAATTGCAACAACTGGCTCATATCGACTGGCTTTCCAGGCAGGATACAAAGCTCCGATAAATCCTAAAACAATCAGAATTCCATCACAAAGGATCCAATCTCTCAAGACGAATCTTGGCAATACAAGTTTTGAAAATCCCAGGTGTTCAGATGCTGCGGCAAAACCAGATAAATCAATACCGCTACTAAGAGAATATAAACCAAAAACACCTATAAGATTTCCAAAAAACATTCCTATTAAAAGTAGAAACAATGCTTCGCTAGAGACAATATAAAGTAAAAGTCGAGGCGAAGTTCCAAGTGCCATCATGACCCCAAATTCTCGAGCTCTTTCAAAAACTGACATTAATTGTGTATTAATTACTCCAAAGGAAACAGAAACTATCACAACAAAAAACCACACAATTAAAAACCCATCTTGCACTTGTCTAAGAGCCACGGCTAATGGTTCGATCTCCCACCAGGCTTTTACCTCATGATCAGGAAAATATGAATTGACAGTATTAACTCCTGTGGCAATCTGATCGTCTTCTTGATAATCATCAGGAAGAAAAAAAGAAATTTCGGAAATTTTATTATTCAAAGATAATAGATTCTGGGCAACCTTTCTGCCAATAAAAACGTAACTATTCTCTGTTGACTCCAACCCGGAATCAAAAATTCCGACGATTTTAAATCCTCGATCAACAATTTTATTATTATAATCTTGAGTAACCAAAACAACTCTTTTGCCGAGTTGAGTCTTCAATCTCTGCAAGAGCTTTTTTCCAACAATAATTCCAGAATCCTCAATGTCAGTAAAGAATTTACCTTCAACAATTGCATTTTCAATAAAGGAAAGACCATGTTCTTCTTTTGGATTTATACCAACTATGTTTATTCCAAAAGTCTCTCTTTCGCTAAGGATAACACCGGGAACTCTAACCCTAGAAGTCCATTTAGAAATTATATTTTTATTTTGAAGATCTCTCATTTGCTCTGACAGATCTTCAAAACTTCTTTCAGCTACTGGATCTTTTAGATATAATGGGGAGTGAATTTGAGCATGTCCTAATAGAGTCTTAACAGCATCCTCAGCTAGACCTTTACTTAGCCCTCTTGCTATAGAAGAAAGTAGAACAGCACTTCCAACTCCAATACTAATGGCAAGAATTGTTATAAAAGATCGTCGTTTGTTTCTGAATAAGTTTCTAATAGCGAGTGGTAAAATCAAGGAAAATATTTTCATACTTCCCCAGCTAGACCTTTGACGGGTTGAATTTTAAAAACACGCATCATTGGATAAACAACAGAAATAATCGAAGAGAGACCTACCGTTATTGTGGGCCAAATAAAACTTTGAAAAGTTATTACAGGGTATACTCTTCCAGGAAGATTCCATTTTTTGAGCACTTCTTCGGCTCCTGGAGCTGTAAATCCTACATTTCGAAAATATTCAACTAATAAAGCTCCTAAAATATTTCCTATTATAATTCCAATTATGGACAACAATATTCCTTCAAGAGCAATCAAAATAGCTAAAAAAGAAGGGCTGGCTCCCAACGCTAAGACTGTCGAAAATTCTCGAGTTCTCTCAAGAACACTCATTAAAAAAGTATTTAAAATTGTAAAAGAAACAATCACGATTAATGAACAATAAAAAAGCCAGCCTGCGGCCATATCAAGCTGGATTGATTCTTGAAGTCCGGGCAATAGTTTTTTCCAATTTACAATTGTTAGGTTTGTACCAACTTTATTTTGAAGTAGCTGTTTATGAATTTGAGCTTCTAAATCCAGCACATCATCAATACTTCTAGCCCTAATAACAATATTATGAGCTCCAGAATGCATTCCAAATTCAACTTCAAAAACTGAATTAGGAATTTCAATAAAAGCTCTATCTATATCGATGGATCCGCTTTCAAAGATTCCCACTACCTTAAAACTGGTGGCAACAATTCCGCCATCAACACTTTGACTCATAAGCGATAAATCATGATCAAGTCCAACTTTTAAATTCTCTGCTAATGTTCGACCAATTACGCAGTTGTATGTATCTTCAGAATTTAAATATCTACCAGACTTAATTACACCAGGTATACTCGAAACTCCCAACTCTCTATCAGGCAAAACACCAATTATTTGAGCACCAAAACTTCTATCCGCAGATGACAGAAGCCCAAAACCTAAACTTCTTTTTGATGAAGCAAGAACTCCAGGGATTTTTGCAATTGCATCCAAAACTAGATCTGAATCAGGAATATAATTTCTTAATTCAGAATTTTCTAAATATCCCTCTCTTTGAATCTGAATATGACCATGAAATACTCCGGTACTAGCACTAATTGCAGCATCATAAGATTTTAATTGTAAACTAAAAAAAAATTCTAATACCATAACGGCAAAGGCGATCGCAGCAACACTCAAAATTGTCCGTCTAGGATTTCTCCAAATATTACGAGAAGCTAAACTCAAAAGAATCATTTAAGATTTCCCAATGAGGCAGTTGAGAAGAAAGAATCAGGAATGTTATCATCAAACTTTATAGTGTCATGAATAATCTCAGTCCACTCATCAGTAAGTTCCACCTTTGAGATATGCATTACCTTTGGATAAAGTTTTCCATCCATCTTAGATATATTTTTGACAACTAAACTTTTTATTAATTGGCCATCTTGGTCATAAAAATCATGCTGAATAATTATCCAATCTTCTCTAATTTTAAGTATTTCCTTACCCCAAACTACTGGAGCTGATTCTAATGGGATTGATTCTATAACATAGACCTTCTTTAAATCTGAGGTCTCTGTAGAAATTATTTTGTGAGTATAGTCCTCGATAATATCATCAGCCTTAGTCAAATCACGGTAAGAAAAATCCGAGCCCATCCAACTTTGTGATTTCATACTAGGAGGAATTCTAATTACTTTATTTATCTTAGGTGAATAACTCCAAGTATCATCATCGATAGATAGAGTTGCATTTCCAGAATCTTTTACTGGAGCAATAAATTTAACTAGGGCTTTATTACTTCCCTTAGTCCATGACTCAAAGGTCATGGATCGCTCCCAATTTGGGCGATGAACCACCATAGTGGCTACGGCATGAGATGAATCATCTCTCCAGTAATTAATTGCATTTCGAACAATTTCTTTTGGATTAATATTTTCCGACCAAACGACACCAAAAGGTGTCAATATACCAACAAGCAAAAACAAAAAAACTCTTTTAAATGACATATAAAACTTATTTTACCATTACGATTTATTCATCTATAGTGTTTTTCAAAAGTCTTTGCCGAATCACGAGAGATGGCAATAGAGACTATGTTAAATCTTGTTTCTTGTTAACCCTTCGGGTTAACAATGATTTTTGAAAATGAAAAACACTATTTATTATCCCTCCGGGGGATAGTAACTT